>JAISRV010000207.1 GCA_031273445.1 Candidatus Adiutrix sp.
CCAGTATTTCGAAAAGTTTCGTCGCCGAGGGGATGGCGTAAACCTCGTAGGCGTCTTTCAGCATGTTTTTGCCCATGGCCAGATTCGCCATATTGTCGTCCACCAGCATAATCTTGTGACGCCTGTTTTCCATTTTTACGGCCTTGCCTTTCTTTAAGGGCTGGAGCCTTGGCGGGGCTGCCCATTGCCAGGCAAAAAATGCGATTTTTGCCTGACCAACTAGCTTGTCGGCCTCTGGGGTCGGTCAGTCGCTTCGCTCCGTCGGCCCTATCGGGCCGGCTTTCCATTCTTTGATCACTGTTCAGATAGTCTTTCCAAAATTTCCTTAAAATCCATCACGTCTACGCGTTCCCGCAGCCAGGCGGCCAATTCCGGCTGGCGTTCGTAGGTGTAGCTTTCCAGCTCGACCATGGCTTTGTCCACCCCGTCCATGTCGTAATTCGCGCAGGCTTCCCGTAGCCTGTCCAGCACGTCGGCGTCCGGCGCGTCTTTGCCTGGTTTGCGGTTTTCCCCTTCGATGTTGTCCAGCATCGCGGTCAGGTCGGCAATCAGCTTTTCCGCGATTTCCACAAAGGCGCCGTTGTTGGCCCTGACGAACTCAAAATCGCCGGACTGCGCCGCGCGCTCCAGTTCCTCCGCGCTTTTCCCCGCCTGTTTCGCGCAAATGCCGTAACTGCTGCTCTTGAGGCCGTGAACAACGATAGTGTAGGCCGCCAGGTCTTCCTCAACGGGCTCGCGCACCTGGTCGAGCAGCGCGGGCGTATTCACGGCATAGGAGCGCAGGATCGGCAAAAACGCCTCCCAGTCGCCCCCGAAGCGTTCCAGGCCCTCTTCCAGGTCCAGGCCGTCGATCCGCCATTGCTCCGTTATGATCCGCGGTTCGGCCGCCGCCGGCGCCGCCGCCGCCTCTTCCCAGTCGCCCTGGCTTTCCTCTTCCAGTTTTTTATCGCGCACCCATTGGTCCAGCGCCAGGTCCAACCGCATAATGTCAATGGGCTTGGACAGGAAAGCCTGGAAGCCATGTTGCAGGAATATCTGTTCGTTCCCCACAATGGCGTTGGCCGTCAAAGCGATGATGGGCACGTTCTTCGCGTATTCCGTGCCTATTTCCTCCCGGATGAGACGCGTGGCCTCGATCCCGTCCATGCCCGGCATCATGTGATCCATGAAAACAGCGTTGTAGCGCACCTCCCCTTTCCGGATCAGCTCCACCGCCTCCCGGCCGCTGGTCACGCAATCCACGCGCATGCCGTAGGGCTTCATCATGCCCCGGGCCACATCCAGGTTGGTCATGACGTCATCCACAATCAACACTGTGGCATAGGTCAGGGGATGGATCTTTCTCTTGGCGTTATGGGCAGTTTTTTGCTCAATGTAGTTGAATTTTTGCAAATTTTCCACAACAGAGGCGCCAAGGGGCGCCTCCGTGGCCAAGAGCTGCCGGAAACGCGCCGTGAAGACGGAGCCCCGGCCGTATTCGCTTTCCACGTTGATTTCGCCGTCCATCATCTCCACCATTCTCCTGGTGATGGACAGCCCCAAACCGGTTCCTTCAATCTGGTGGTTTTTCTCGGGGTCAACCTGGCTATAGTTGGAAAACAGTTTGTTCAGATCCTCGGGGCGGATGCCGATGCCCGTATCCTTCACGCTGACGGTCAGCCACACGCTGTCGCCGTCCCTTTCGCCGGACATGCGCAGCTCCACCTCCCCTGCCCGCGTATATTTGAAAGCGTTGCTGAGAAGGTTGTTGCAAATCTGCTTTATCCGCAATTCGTCGCCGACCATCCGGCTGGGCAGCGTTTCTTCAACCCGCAGGTTGAATTTGACGGGTTTTTCCCCGATGCGCATGATATTCATGGTGACCGTGTCGTTGATGAGGCTGGCGAGGTCGTATTCCGCCGGAACAAGCTCGAATTTTCCCGATTCTATTTTTGAAATATCCAGGATGTCGTTGACGGTGGCCAAAAGGTTCATGCCGGCCACATGGATTTTTTCCAGGTTGTCCCGGCTTTCCTCCGGGCCCGCCTGCCCGTGAAGCATCAACTCGGAAAAGCCGATGATCGCGTTGAGCGGCGTGCGCATTTCATGGCTCATATTGGCCAGGAAACGGCTTTTGGCCTCTGAGGCGTTTTTGGCGACCTCGTTGAGCTCGGCCAGGTGGATGTTCTGCTCTTTTATGATCAGAAACGGTTTGGCGATGACGCCCGAGGCAAAAAAAGCGACTGCGAACCCCATGACCATAAAGGCCAACGCCGCGAGCAGCATAGTCTTCTGGACATGCCCGGCCGGGCTTTCCGACAGGGGCGCGGACACGCCCATCGTCCAGCCCACGCTGGAGCCGGTGATGGGGGCGAAGGCGGCAATGCGGTCCACGCCGAACAGGGAGAATCTGGACAGCCCTTTCCCGCCCCGCACCACAAGGCTGGAAAACTCGGCCGCCGAGATGTCTTCCGGGTGTGTCCGCGCCCTTTCAATGAAGTTGTAACGTTCGGCCACCATGAAGGTGCGCTCGTTGGCGATAACGGTGCCTTCCCTGTCCAGCATGAACACCGTGCCGCTGTCCCATACCTTATAGGACGCCAGCAGATCGCGGAAATACAGGCCCGGAATCGTCACGGACAGAACGCGGCCGTCCATGGGCACGCAGACGTGCATGACCAGCTCCCCGCTCGGGTCATGCCTGGTCGTGGAAATGGTCATTTCCCCGGCAAAGGCTTTCTGTATATATTCGTCGCCCAACAGCTCGACCGGCGTCGGCAGATAGCCGTAGGCCTGAACGATGCCGTCGCGGTCGAAAACCGTCATGGCCATGAAGTTTTCGCCATTTTCAACCTGTTCCTGCAAAACACTCGGCCAGTCGCTCTCTGGGGTTTTAAGCAGGTGCTGCGCCGCCGTGGCCGCCCTGGCTTTCTGCAGGTTGATGGCGCCGGAGACAAGTCTGTCGGCGATTTCAGTCATCACGATGAGGCCGCTTTCGACCGTTTGCTCCAGGCCGCGCCGAACGAAAAAAATGCTCGTCCCCATTGTGGTCGCGGTAATGAAAGCTACAATGGCGATAATGATTAAAATAACTCTAACGCGAATGGTCATGGCGGCACTTCCAAAAAATAATAAGTTTAAATTGTCGGGAAAAATAAAATCACGTTCGTGATTGTCGCGATTATTTATGACGGCGGCGATTGGCTCTGGCGGAGTGTACGGCTGATTCCGGCCCTCGAAGCGGGGCCGGAATGAAGCTGTGTGATGACATACGTGGATATTATACCGCTCCAATTCGCGGGAGGCAAGATATTTGTGTTGAGTGGGGGCGGAGGCGGGGCCCGCCCTCTTCTCTTCTCCGTCAACGCGGGCTGGGCCACAGGGCGGACTTGCCGACCGAAACCGGGCCGGGCCGGCCGGAGGCGCAAGCGGCCCTGATCTCCGCCGGCGAGTTGACCGAAAAGATCGGCGGCCGGCTGTCGCCCGGCGAGCTTGAGGCCATACGGAGCGAAGCCAGGCTTGGATATCCCGGAAAACCGTTCAATCCCGGCCGAGGCCTGTCTGTTTCTTCATAATCCCCGCCTTAGCCGTCAGAACGATCCGCCTCCATATCGCACACCCGATCGAAAATCGCAATCGCAAGGCGCGAACACGCGGCTTTGACGGATCGCCAGTCATGCCAGCGAGGATTAAGGTTCTTGTATTCGCTGAGTTCGGTTTCTTCCAGGTCGTAGGGCAGCGCGTCGCCAAGCTGCACCTGCAACTGCTGCAGCGGCGATTCCCCGTTGTCCTGCTGGTAGAGCCGGTCGAATGACCGCAGCGCCGCGGCGACGCTTTCATCGCCCATGTGATCGGCCAAGGCCACGAAGTCGAGGTAATCCCGCGTGGCGTTGCGCTTGAGTATCAACACGCCCTTGATGCGCAGAATCTCGCCTTCGGCCGGAACGGTGATTCGCGCGCCGTGATGGTCCACCACCGCCGTTTCCAGCGGTTCGTCGCGGATAAGCTGACGAACGCCGGTTTCAATGCCGTCGAGGTTGCCGAGGATTTGCACGGGCCGTTGTACGCGGGCCGTCTTCCAGCCCGCAACAGACTCAAGTTCAGCCAGCACTTCATCGAAGCGACGGCGCAGATCGGTCAGCACATGGTCGGCGTCACGCGAGAAGCGATGCTCCGCGTGGATGGCCGAGGCGGTTCCTCCGACCAGCACGGCGCCCGGCAGGATGCGCTGGAGCCGTGCGGCAGAGGACAAGACGAGTTCCCAGTCAGGCAACGGCGCGGTGTTCTTCGACATAGCGCATCCAGAAGTGGTGACGTTGAGCGTAGGGATCGGAGGCGTAAGGACGGCACACGCGCTCCACCTTGTCCAGCAGGGCCCGGTCGGACAAAGCGGCCCGGCGCAGCTCGGCCCAGTCGCTCCACCGCCCGCGTGAGATCACGTCGTCGATGGCGGCAAGAGTGAAGCGCTGATGGTTGAGGTGACGATGAAGCATGGCGAACCACAGGCTATTACGATTGTTGATGAAGGCATCTTACGCGAACAGGGAGAAGAAAGCAACACGATTCGCGGATGACTTCTCTTTCCGTGGCCTATTCGCCAGTTTGCGCTTTGCGGGCCATAGGCTCTGCGGAAGCTGACCAATCCACGATTTGAAGACCGTTCACCCTGGCGAATTCCCGCGTATTGTTTGTGACCAGAATGGAATTCGAGGCCAGGGCGTGACCCGCAATGGCGGCAAGGGCGCGCAGCCTGTCGCGGGGTTTAATCATAGCGCGTTATGTAAGTGCGGTCTGCCCGGCCCGGGGAGGGCCTGAGGCGCGAAACAGCCCTTTTTCCAATTTATTGACGACCTCGACAATGCCGGCCGTGAGGCAAAAATTGGCCAGAAAGGACAGCCCGATGAACGGCAGGGGCGAGGCCAGGCCGCCCCAGTCAAGCATCTTGAAGGTCAGAAGGCCTCCCGGCATATGGAAAAGATAAAAGCGAAAGGCGTTGTCCTCAAAATAGCGATATGGCCGTAGCTGGCGCAACTTTTCATGGCGGCGGGCCAAATGAGCGCATATCTGAAAGGCCGCCAAAGCCCCAAGGGTTGAGGTTGCCCAGCGGAAAACAGGAGTTTGCGGTCCGTACAGGGACAAGGCCGCGAAGAGCGCGATATTTGCGGCGAACCATAGCCGCGGACGCAAGGCCATCGCTCTCTCCGCTCTCTGGCGGCAATTAAAAAACAGACAGCCGGCGGCGAACCAGAGGAGAGGGCCGTCTGTTTCATAGAAACAGCACCAGGTAAGGCCCTGACCATAGCGATATATCAACAGCGATGCGGCCAGCGCGAGCGCCGGGGCCGCAAGCGGGCCGAAGCGCTTTGCCGTCGGCTGTATGACGGCCCAAAAGGAACTGACCCAGAACAGGACCAGCAGGAACCAGAGATGATCCGCAAATTGTCCCGACAACGCGGCCATATACGTCTGGGACAGGGTAAAGCCCTCGGGTCTGTTGTATGCGGGCAGGTCAAAAAACGTATACAGGGGAACCATCCAGAAAACCATGAGGCAGAACCAGGGAACGAGGAGTCGTTTGGCCCTGTTGCCGATTTGCCCGGTCACGCTCCGGGAATGCCTTAAGCCCGACAAGGCGGCCAGGTAGCCGGAAGCGAACATGAATGAAGGTATGATGACGAGCCCGGCCCAAAAAATGAGACTCTCCGCAACCAGGCTCTGTTGTTCGGCGTACAACCGCCAGAACCGGCCGGGCGCCGTGAACGGAAATGCGGCGTGCATGAAGAGGACGCCCATAAGGCAGAGGGTTTTCAACAGAGTTATATGGTTGGTGCGCATGTTCTCTCCCGTTGTTTCCATCCGATGCGGCCAAATCTGTGGGGATCAAATGACGGCCATACACGAAGCCATTGAGTTGTAAGAATGGTCAATATTTATTCCTATACTCAAGTAACTATTCAGCTGGGTGTGTATTGAGGTTCCGTAACTGTTCAGACACCCCGCACAACCTCTTGCGAGGCTGGCTGGAATCCAGCGAGGCCGCCATGAAGCTTCTGGAAAATT
>JAISRV010000352.1 GCA_031273445.1 Candidatus Adiutrix sp.
TCCCTCCTTATAAGTTTTTCGCCGCGCCGCAAAGCCGCTTCGCCAAAAAAACGCTCCGGTCAGGCGCCAGTTCCCAACCGGCGAGCTCGCCCGCCGCGCCTTCTTTGACCGCGACGATCAGGTATGAATAAAAGGGCCAGGCGTGTTTCAGATCGTAATCCGACGGGGTCGCGGGATGGTCAGGATGGGAGTGATAAAAACCCAGAACCTCCAGGCCCTGTTCTTCCGCCAGCCTTTCGGCCCCTAAGAGTTCATCCGGCTCCATGCGAAAGCGCCGGGCCTGCTCTTCAGGCGCGCGGGCGTTTTTTACGGGCAGGAGCCCGCTTATGACTCTGGCGCCGTCATCTTCAATACGGCCCAGAAGCATGCCGCAGCATTCGTTGGGGTAGGCGCGCGCCCCTTCTTCCCGAATTTGCGCCTCCACCCCCGGGCCCAGGCGAATCATTCCGTTTCCCTCCAAAAATCGTCGGAAAGGTAGCGGGCGCCGCTGTCGCACAGAATGGTGACCACTATTGAACCTTCAGGCAGGACGCCCGCAAGCTCAAGGGCGGCCGCCACATTGGCGCCGGAGCTTACGCCCACGAGCAGCCCTTCTTCCCGCGCGAGCCGGCGGCTCATGGCGTAAGCCTTTTCCGTACTGACCGTAACCGTGGCGTCAGCCAAAGCCTCGTCATAAATTCCAGGCCTGAGGGTGGAGGCCAGGTGCTTGGCGCCCTCAATGCCGTGAAAGGGAGAATCAGGCTGCACGGCAATGGTTTTGATTTCGGGGCCGTATTCTTTCAAACGCCGCGAAACCCCGACAAAAGTTCCCGACGTGCCCATGCCCGCCAGGAAATGGGTGAGCCGGCCCCGGCTCTGGGCCCATATTTCGAGGCCGGTGGAAGAGTAATGAGCCAGGGGGTTGGCCGGATTATTATACTGATCCGGATAAAAATAGCGGTCCGGGGCGGCGCCGGCGGCGGCTTTGGCCGCCAGGTAAGCGCCGTCGGAGCCCTCCAGCGGATCTGTTTCCACAATACGCGCCCCATAGAGGCGGATCATCTGTTTGCGCTCGAAGCAGGCATTGGCGGGCATATAGAGAACCACCGGAAAGCCCAGAGCCGCCCCCAGCATGGCGTAGGCAATGCCGGTATTGCCGCTGGTCGCGTCGATAATGGTTTGGCCCGGCCTCAGGCGCCCGCTCTCAATCCCTTCCAGAATCATGGCGCGGGCCGCCCGATCTTTGACGGAACCGCTGGGATTCAAAAACTCGCCCTTGGCGAGAATCCGCACTCCCGGCGTGTCCCTGGCCAGGTTGGCAAGCTCAAGCAAAGGCGTGGCGCCGATCGTATCCTGTATGCGCACTGGCGTTCCTGTCAAGTCGTTCCGAAATGAAAGCCGCGTATTAATGCTTTTACAACCAACTTTGTGATATTTTATCCGGCTTTTTTCCGCTTGTCAAGAGCAAAAAGCCGTCGGTCGGGCCGAACCAAGACATGCCGGCCGTAACGGCGGCCGGGCGCATCAACGGAGAGCCTTGTATTATGAACCGCGTAAGTTTATAATATTCAGTCAGGCGTCGGGAAAACGAAGGCCCGAATAAGGCCGCCGCGCGGGCGACTCGGGCCGCGTTTGATTTTTATTTAAGGCGGGGCAATGACCAATATGCCGCCGCTATTCCTCCGCGGGGCCAGGCAGGCGTCATGAGACTTTTCGACCTCAATTCCGGCGAAAAAAAACAGTTGCGCCGGCTGATCAGATGGCATGCGGGCTATATCTTGCTGATAGCCGCCTTCTTCACCTTTATTTATTATTTCGGCTATTTCAAATCCCACCCTTTTCTGCGGGAAAGCCCTATTTTCATATATATATCTCCGCTGTCCACCTTCCTGTTCGTGCTGGTCTCGCCTTGGCGGAGCCAGTGGAAGCGCGCCATTGTGGGCACTTATGAGCGTCTGGAAGGCGAGGCGGTTTTTTGCCTCATGGCCGCCCTGGTCTTTCTGACGGGTTTTTACTTCTACAGCCTTCTAATCTGGGGCCTGGGCGCCCTGGGGCCTTCAATCTTTTATATGTGAGCGAAATATTCAAGATGCAACGGACACTTTGGCGGATTTTAGCGCTTTTGGCGGCCCTCTCTCTTGGTTGGGCGGCCGTCCCGGCCCTGGCCGGGCTGAAGGCCGAAGCCGGCCCCGGCCGCGATCAGGTTTTTCGGGCCATTTATTCCGAAGAGCCGCGCAGCCTGGACCCGCAGGACGAGCCCGACCCGGCCGCCTGGCCCGTCATCATGCCCGCCTATGACCGCCTCATGGTCTTTGAGCCGGGCACGGCCAAACCGGTCGTGAACCAGGAAGTCCTGCAGGCGGCGCGCGTCGCCCCCAACGGGCTGAACTATATTTTCGCGCTGCGCGAGGGGCGGACTTTTTCCGACGGCCTGGCCCTCAACAGCGAGGCCGCGCTCTACTCCTTCGACCGGCTCATGTCCACCCCGACGGGGCGGCGTCTATTCCCTCACCTCCACCGGCTGGAGATCATGAGCCCCAACACCTTTAGACTCATTCTGCGCCGACCTTGGCCGCCCTTCCTGGCCTCTCTGGCCCTGCCCCAGGCTTCGCTGATCAGCCCGGGGCTGAAAGACCGCCCGGGCGATTACCTGAAAAAAAACACCCTGGGCAGCGGGCAGTACACGCTCTATGACTGGCGGGACCACACCATCGGGCTTATGAGCCGGCCTGAATTGATGAATAAGCCCAGGCTGGCCTTCGCCATGTTCCACTATGAGCCGGAGCCCGGGGCGCGCTGGAAAAAAATGATCGCCCATGAAGCCCATCTGACGGAAAGCCCGGCCCTCCCCGCCGACCCCGGGGAGCTCCCGCCGCGATATAGCCTGAAAAAAGCGCCCACCTACGAAGTGCGCTATCTGGCTTTCAACACCGGGCGCTCTTATGTGCGGATGCGGAACATCCGCCGGGCCATAAGTTTTGTGACGGCTGAATTGTTCAAGGATAAACCGGGCCGACTGGCCGGCTTCTTTCCGGCCGGTCTGTTTTACAACGCGCCCGGCCGCGCGGCGAATGACGAATACGACCGCCTGGAAGAGGGCGCCCGCATTTTAAAAGAGGTCGGCCCGCCGCTCACGCCTCTGACGCTGGCCTTCCCGGCGGACGACCCGGGGCTGGCCGGCGACGCCGCCGCCATACGCGACGCCCTGTCGCCCCACGGCCTGCCGCTCAGCCTCACGCCTCTTACGGGCTCGGCGGGGCGCAGAATTATAGAGGAAGGGGACTATGACCTGCTCCTGGGAACAGCAAGCCCGGAAATTCCGGCGCCGGACCTGTGGCTGGGGCGCTTTCTGGATTCGACCGCGTCGGTCGACGGCAACCCGGCCCGTTTCAAAAACAGCCGGGCCGACCAGTTGATCGCCGAAATAGCCGGGGCCGTCGGCAATGAGGGCGACGGCCCCGGCGAACTCAGGCTTCTGGAAATGGATCGGGCCGCCAAACTGGCGGAGCTGGCTGAAATAGCCGCCTTAGAGGCGCCTTACGCCTTTCTGTACAGCCTGGAGAAAGACCTGGCGCTCGACGAGCGGCTGGTCGGGATCACCCTTAACCCTATGTGGCCCACCGTCTGGCCCCTGGCCGCCAGTAACCTTGCGCCGCCGGTTTCCAACTCTGAAAATATGGCGCCATAATGTCGCTTAAGCCTCTCCTGACCGCCGGCCCGCTGCTGGCGGCCCTATTTATTTTCCTTCCCGGCCAGGCTCTGGCCCAGAAGAACGCCCAGGAAGAGCTGCTGGCTGGTCTGGCCCAGGAATACCGGCCCGAAGGCGCGCCTGATCACCAGGCGGCGGCGACGCACTACCAGGCGGCGGCCAGGGCCGGCTCTCGCGAGGCCCTGCTGGCCCTGGCCCGCCTTCACGCCCCCGACGGCCCCCTCTGGCGGACGGCCGAGGTCTGGCGCGGGCATCTGCTGGCCGCGGCCGAGGCCGGCTGGCCCTCAGCCGCTTTTGAATTGGGCGAGGCGATCGAAAAAGGCGCGGTCCCGGCCGGGAGTCTGGAGCCCTTCCTCTTATTCCAGCAAGCCGCCGCGGCCGGTCATGGCCCGGCCGCCCTGCGCCTGGGGCAGCT
>JAISRV010000381.1 GCA_031273445.1 Candidatus Adiutrix sp.
TGGATATTCCCATTGCTTGGAGCTATGAATATGGGTTCTGGCCTCGCCATATATGCTTTCAGAAATGGGCCGTTTAGCCAAACCGCAAGTTTGGCAGATATCATTTAAAATAGGGTCATATTGTTCCATGGATATATGACTGTAAATTTCTGAAGCTATAAGCTTATAGCGATTTTTTTCCACCACCCTACTCCTAGTGTCCTGAGTCATAAATTCATGTTATTAATAGATTTAATGCAGGCAATAAATTTATTTTAAGAGAAAATATTTAAAAGCGCGATTTTTAAGATTTTCCAGGGCCCTGAGTTATGAAAGAAATTCATAACTCAGGGCACTGGTTGACTCGCCGAATAAACATATCAAACGTGATTTCGTCAAAGCCCTAAATCACAATACTTTGGCCGCCGAGGCGAGACGATCTTTAATAGCCGGATTTATAATAAATATGCGATGGTTCGCGCCCGTCGCTCAGTTTGGGAGAAGATCATTTGAGCCTGGCCATAAGCTCCAGAGCGCCGCGATGGGTCGGGTTAAAATTAAGCTCCGCCGCCAGGGCCTCCACAGCCTCGCTTTTGCGCCCCATCATCAACAAAACCAGGGCCCGGGCATAATGCAGTTCCTGGGCCTTGTCGCTCACAAAGGCCCTGTAGTTGTTAAGGTGCAATAAATATCCCGCCAACCGCACATGGTCAAGAAACTTATAGCGCCCCTGGCGCGGCCCGCCCGCCTCTCCCTCGGATGAGGCCGTGAGATTGTAAATATTGCCGGTGCTTATACATTTCAGGATCAGTTCCAACTCGCCTTTCAGCATTGATTCATAGCGTTGCGAAAGAATTTGAAGAGTCTTCGCGGTCAGGGCCTCCTGGGCGGCATAATCAAAAACCTCCGCATGGCGCGTGAGCAGATAACAATTCAGCGCGATAAACGAGGTCATCGGCAGCGAAGCTCCGCCCAGACGGGGCCGCCCGGCCCCGCTTCGCGGGCTTCCCGCCGACATGCTCTCCAGTCGTTCGTAACGTTCTTTGAGGGATTCCTGATGATATCTCTGTCCTGGCGGGGTGCGGTAAAACAGGGCTTCGTCAAGCTGGATAATGGGTCCTTCAATGGCCAGGCTGGTCATGATGATATTGTCGCCGGCCGCGCTGCCGTAGTGAATAAGGTCGATATTGTCGGCCAGGTTCCGGGTGCGCATCAGGCCGTAATAGCAGGTGAGCATACCCACCCGGCTGATCATGGTCAGATAACGCTTGGCCGGGTCGGGCTCGGACAGGTCAAAATCGTCTTTGTGGCCCGCCAAGCTTACGTTGCCGGCCATATCCAGGAGGTTGACCCTGCTGTAAGCCGCCGCCGCCTCCGGGCGGGCCTCCAGGGCGGCCAGGCAGGCGGCCAGGTATTCAGGCGCCCAGTAGTCGTCATGCCCGACATAAACCGTGAACTCGCTGTCGGCGCCCAGGAAGAAGCAACGCTCAAAACTGTAATTCACGCCCATGTTGCGGTGGTTGCGGTAATAGCGGAAACGCCGGTCCCGGTCAGCGAATTCGCGGCAGATTTCCGCCGTGCCGTCGGCGGAGGCGTTGTCGACCATGTTCACCTGAAAATCGGCAAAGCTCTGGGCCGCAACTGAAGCCAAAAGCCGGCGCAGGGTTTCGGCGCCGTTATAAACCGGCAGGGACACGGAAATTCGAGGGCTGGTCATCAACAATACTCATTTTGGGTCAGCGGTTAAAAAGGAACTAAGCGCACAGGACGCTATTGGAGTGTGCGGTTATAAGGAACTAACCCCACAGGACGCTAACGGCAGGTCTTTTGACCTGATCAGAGGCGTCGGCGGTTTGGTGGGCAGGGGCTCATCGGGTTTGACGCCGTCCAGGAGGCAGCCCGGCCGTTCCAGAACGCGCAGTCCGTTGGCTTCAATTTGGTAGGCGATCCAGACGTTCAACAGCCTTTCGCCCAAAAAAGCCGGCAGCCGCCGTTGGTGGTAGCCGTCATAAGCGCTCCAGTCCGAGAGTTTTTCCACTTCCGTCAAAAGAGCCGTCAGCCAAGCCATGAATGATTCGAAAAAGGCCCGCCGCATGACAAACACCAGCGTAAAATAAAATATTTCGGCCTTCAGGGTCTCCCGGAGGGCGCGTTTCATTTTGGGGCAGCGCTCTTCAATCAGGCTGAGGGCAATGTCCAGATCGCGTTCGGGGTGCCACTTGCGATATTGCTCTTCCAGGGTCAGCCTTTCCTCCCGATGTCGATGTTTCGGCGACATGACCAGGTCGTAATCCCGCAGATAAGACAGGTCGGCCCGACAATTCCGATCCCAGAGGAAACGGTAGTCTTCCATATTGACGCGTTGAAAAACGCTGTGGCGCGGCGCCTGCTCGGCCGCCGCTCCGGGTTGGAAACAGAGATCTAAAAGTCGGCGATATTGGAAAAAGCCGATGTGTTCAACCCTGGGGTTTTGCGGCAGCCAGTTTTTCCAGACCCAATACATGGCCGTCAACTCGCCGTAACGATGGTTTTTTTCCGAGATATGGTCGCCGGTGTGGTCGCCGATCATATCCAGCCGTTGCGCGGCCCTGGCCGCGTCAGCCTGAATGGGCGTCATCAGTTCCGACCTGAAGACGGGGGTCGGGTAGAAATAGGTCAAAAAAATCTTCGCCTGTCCATTTCGAGTCATGGGTGATCCGCCTCAAGGCCGCTTAAATGTTCAGCGGCGGCGCGGGCTACATGGGCAGGCCGCCAGACCGGGGCGAAAACAGGCCGGAGAGACAGGGCTGGGCAATTGAGGCCGCCCGAGACAAGGGCGGGCCGGGCCGCGACAACGGCAGACCGGGCCGCCAAGAGCGGGCGGAATATGAAGTTTAGGGCTTCAGGCCGCGCATGGAAGGAAGAAAGATATAAACAGAAAAAAATTATAGAGTTATAGTTAGAGAGAGAGAGAGAGAGA
>JAISRV010000219.1 GCA_031273445.1 Candidatus Adiutrix sp.
AATTCCGCCATAGAAGATATCTGCGACCTCGTCTCCCCCGATTACGACCTGCACGTCAAAAACGCCAAAGACAAAGGCTCGGCCGCCGTGCTTCTGGCCATCATCATCAACGTGCTGGCGCTGGCGGCTCTCGTCTGCCTGTAGCGTACGGGAAATGCCGGCGGTTTAAAAACATCAAGGTCGGCCCGATAGGGCCGACGGAGCGAAGCGACAGGTTGAAAAGGCCGACAAACTAAACGCCAAGCAAAAATCACATTTTTTGCTTGGCTGTGATCAGCCTCGACCCAGCCGACCAGCCAAATTTTTATTTGACCAGGGTCAGCGACGGTTTTTTGCCTCTGTTTTCAGGCGGCGCCGGTTGGGGCGGCTCGTTTTCGCCGCCGTCGAAGGCCGAGAAATTGACGGCCTTGATGAAGACCTTGCGGCCGCCCATGGTGAAGACTTCCTTCCCGGTGAAGTGCGGCGTCTGGAGAATTATCGTCCGAGGGATGGGCGGGACGTCGAGAAAAACGAAGCGCACGTGCCACCATTCGTCGCGCTTGGTCGGGTCGCGGTCGAAGCCTATGACCTTGGCGTAGTCGGCGCCGATATGCCCGTTTTCATCCTCACGCAGCACAATGACTGTGTCGCCCGCCTCCGTCGTGTCTTTAAACGGCACCTGGAATTGAATTTCCTCCACCAGCTTGTCCATGTCGACCTCATTTCCGGAAGCCATGATTCTCACCTTGCCCGGCAAAGTCCGCAGCCGCGCGGCGGGAGCTCTTTCCAGCCTTGAACAGCCCGAGCGGACGTAAATGTTTAACCCGGAGAGGCGGCCGCTTCTCCGGACCGCGACGGGTCATCGTCCCTCCGGCGCCGCGGCGGGCGGCGCGCCGGCTGTCGGCGCCGTTTTTTTCTTTTTAGGGGTTTTTTGCCAAAGGCCCTCGCGGGAGAAGGCCGTCCAGCCCCAGCGCAGCCATTTTATGAGCGATACCGCCAGCCACAGGGACCAGGCCAGCATCAGCGCCTTGTAGGCCCAGACCGAAGACGACAGGGCATAGCCCTGGGGCCAGGGGCCGGAGGCGCGGTCGGTGAACCAGGTTAGGCGCTGTCCGTAGGAGCCTCCGCCGGCAATCAGCATATCCGGGTTTTGCAGCAACCCGAATTTTATGCCCATGTAAATCAGCGTCAGAGAGGCCAAGGTCAATAAGACCAGCGAAATCTGGGCCAGATTGAACCAGCCGGGGCTTTTGACCGGATGTTCCTTTCTGCGGCCAAGGGCTAAAAGCCAGCCGCCGACGACCATGGCGGCCATGACGCTGAACTGAATCAGGCCCAGGCCCAGAAGAAACCAGGAGGCGGCGCCCAGCGGCGTGGACTTTATTTTGGCAAGAGCCAGGGCAAACAGCAGAACCGCCGCGAGAAGAGACCAGAACTGCACGGCCGGGCCCTGTCGGGGGCCGCCGGTCCATAATATCCACCGGTCTTCCGGCATGGTCAGCGAAACCGTGATGTTGGCGCAGTCGGCGCCGAGGTCCAGCGCGGGCGTCCTGACCGTCGTCGTCATGGCTTCCGCGACGACCCAGCTGACTTCAATCAGGTGCTCGCCAGCGGATAGAGGCGCCGTCAAAACAGGGCCGCCGGACTCTTTGGCCGCGGGCCCGCCCGCCGGGGCGGTGGGGATGGACCGGCCATCCATCTTCAGTTCCCGCACTTCGGCCCCCTGGGGCAGCGAAAAGGAATAAGGCCCGCCCTGGCTGGCGCGTATTTTAAACTGGAGCGTGTTGTTCCGGTCGTTTTCTCCGGCGGTCATGGAGAGACTGGCCTGATCTATGACCAGGTATTCGCCGGGCACGGGCTGCGGCCTGTCTATGGTCAGGGTCAGCTTTTCGCCCGGCCAGGGGCGCCATGTGGGCTGCCAGAAGCCGTTGTTGGTGTTATGGACGGGGGCCAGCCCGGCGTGGGCCACCCGCCAGATGGGGGAGACGTCCAGAGACCAGCTTTCGGCGTACAGGCCCTCGCCGGCGGTAAGTTCCATTTCCGGCCTGACCTTCAGCGATGATTCCCACGACAATTCGTTGTCGGCCGGGCCGAAATTCAGGCTGACGCGGCCGTCGTCAAGCTTCAGGTTTCCGCTGAGAGGAGTTTCGCCGGGCAGGAGCGGCAGCTTCAGGCTGACCGGCGCGCCCCCGGGCGTCAGGCGGCGCGCCGAACCGTGAACGCGCCATTCCAGGCCCAGCGAGATGGTTCTGTGCACCAGGAAGAAGGGCTCCAGGGTCGTGTTCGTCGAGGCGGCCTCTTCGCCTGCCTCGCCGCCGTCTTCTTCGGTCCGGCCGGAAGCGGCCCCGGAATCGGCCTTGGTCGCCAAAAGGGCCGAGCCGCGCATCTGGCCGTCCTGGTCAAGCCCTTCCACCTGCCAGGCCGGGTCGGCGCTGATGACCGTGCGGCGCGGCTGGAGGGCGCCGGGAAAACTCACCTGAAAAGTTTGCGGGTTTTTAAGGCGGCCTTCCAAAGTGACGGTATGGCGGCCCGCGGGCGCCAGAACCAAGCGGCGGCCCTGCTCTTCAACGACCGGGAGGTCGTCGGCGCCGTCAAGCGCGACGCGGGCGGGCTGAAATATTTCCCGGTCCAGGTTCGGCAATTCCAGGACGACCCGTTCGGCGGCTTCCACGGTGATGATCATCGTCAGCGATTGCTGGCGCAAAATGAAATCCAGGCGCGGCACGCCCGGCGCGGGAATATCCTTTTTCGTCAAAAGGCGGGTTCGGTATTCATCGAGCAGCCTCTGATCAGGGAACCCGCTTTGGGCCAGGGCCGCAGCGGCCGGGAACAGGGCCGCCGTCAGCAGCAGCAGCGTGCCGGCCGCGGCCATGGGGCGGGCGGGAAAGAGGCGCGCCAGGCCGCCCGGCGCGGACAGGCCGCGCCGGCGCAGGGCGCGGCCCGTTTCCAGCATCGCCAAGACGAACCAGGACATGAGAATTATCCTTAAAAGGCCCAAAATTCGCCAGAGCGTCGGGCCGTACAGGTATAAATCCACCGACTGGTCGGCGGAAACGCCGCCGTTATAATACAGCCTTACTTGCCGCCATCTCCAGTCGGGTCTGGCCTGGCTGTTCTGCACTTTGGCGTCGGGCGCCTGCGAGAGCTCCACCATGCGGTTGGAGAAAGAGCCGGAAGAAGCGGCCGCCGGCGGCGCGGCCGCAAGGTCCGCCTTGTCGCTCAGCAAGGCCCGCCGCGACTCCTTCATCCGCTGGGCGGGCGCCGGGGCTTCGTAGTCGTCGGCTTCATAGACCTCTTCTGCCGCATAATAAACATCGTCGTCATAGTAGCCGTCCTGGCTCCGGCCTCCGGCGCCGCCGGACAGGCTCCAGTTCCAATAAGAGTCGCCGGACCAGCTGGCGGGGTTTTCCAGCTGCGGGTGCAGAACGAGCCTGGCCTGATTCATGATAAAGACCGAGGCCATTACCAATAAAGCCGCGGCGGCGCAGAAACGCCACAGGCGAATGAAGGTCCTGGCCTTGCCCTGATGGGGCAGAAGGCGCAGCAGCGCGGCCGTGGCCAGAAGGTGCAGGAAAATCATCCGGGGGGCCATGGGTTCGTGATAGGCCAGGGCCAGCGTCAGGAGGACCGGAAGGCTCCAGGCCCGGCCGTAAAGCTTCCAGACGGCGATGGAGATTATGAGGATGATGAAAAAGTCCAGCGTGCCCCAGGAAGCGGTCCAACTGCCGGCGCCGTAGCCGGACGGGCGCCGCGCGTCGGCCCCGGAGGCGTGAAAGAGG
>JAISRV010000189.1 GCA_031273445.1 Candidatus Adiutrix sp.
GGCCGCCGTTCTGACCATCGCCGGCTATTCGCTCAACGACACCATCATCATCTATGACCGCATCCGCGAGCATGCGCGCAAAAGCAGCAAAGGCGGCGACTACGCCTCCATAATCAACAAGAGCATCAACGAGACGCTCTCGCGCACGGCGCTGACCTCCGGCTCCACCCTTTTAGTCATCGCGGCCGTCTACTTTCTGGGCGGCCCCGTGACCCAGGATTTCGCCCTGGCCCTTTTAATCGGCATCGGCTTCGGCACCCTCTCTTCCATCTTCCTCTCCGCGCCGGCGCTTCTTTTCGGGTCCGACGGCCGGCGGCCGGCCGGTCCGGCGGCGGCGGCCGCCGCGCGGTGAAAGCGGTTCAGGGGAGATGAAAAGTTCCCTTTTCAGGCTGATCATATTCAGGCTGATCATAGGCGCGGCGGCCGTTTTTTTTCCTCTCGCTTCCGGCGGCTGCCAGTTCGGCAAATCGACGCAGCCGGTTTTACGCGTCAGCGGGCCCGCGGCCGACGGCTCCGAGGCCGCCCGGCGCGGCCCGGTCGGCGCGGCCGCCGCCGACCTTTACGACAGCACTATCGGCGACTTTTTTTCAGGCGGACTCTACAACGCCGTGCTGGTCGGCCGTTTTCTGGACGCGGCCCCGGCCGAGCGCCTGGCCCGGACCCTCAAAAGCCGGGGCTTGACCGCTTTTGTCTTGAAAAGGACCGTGGCGGAAAAAGACAGCCTCGCTCACAGCGCCATCGGCGATTTTTATCTGACCATGGCCGGCCTCTTCGGCCGGCGTTCGGAAGCGGAAATACTGGGGCGGCGCCTTCAGGCCGAAGGCCGGATCAGAGACTACCGGGTCGTCCCGGTCAACGACGGCGGCGAAATAGAGCGGAGCGCGGCCGCTTCCGCGGCCCAGGCGGCCCAGGCGGCCCAAAACGCCGCGGCCTACCGGGCCGCGGCCGCCCGGCCCCTGCCGGCCGATTCGCCGGCCGCCAGCGGCGAAGCCTTCAAGCGCAACGTCTACGGCCGCTATGTCGGCAGTTTTCGCGACCCCCTGGCGGCCCAAGCCGAGGCCGAAGCTCTGACGGCCGGCGGCTGGCCGGCTTCAGTGACGGCCGACCGCTCCGGCGGCCGGATATGGCACAGGGTCTATCTGGCCGCCGCCGGCGAGCGGCGGGACTGGAAGGCGGAGCCGGCCGAACTGGCCCGCGCCCGGCGCTCAGCCGCCAGCCCGCCGGGCCTCGTCATCCTGGCCGACATGTCCAGCCTGGCCGGCCATGTCGGCGTCATCGCCCCCAACGCCTCCAGAACCGACGCCTCCGCCTGCGCCGGCTTCTCCGAAGCCGGCCGGGTCGAAGCGGTTTTGCGGCGCGCCGTCAACTACATCCCCGACACTTCCTATACGGCGGCCCTGATTCCAGTCGACCGGCAGCCGATTGAAAGCTGGCGCGATATGCCTTCCAGGATCAAAAACTGGTGGGACGGCGAAGGGACGATGGCCAGGACCAAAGCCCTTTACGGCCCGGCCATCTTCAACCGCCCGGACATGGAGGCCGCCATCGGCCGGCTCAAAGCCGACGAAGCCAAGGCTTCCCTGGCCATGGGCCTGACCCTGGCGAGCCGGGAACTGGCCGCCATACCCGGCCGAAAAGCGCTTTTGGTTTTTTCGGAATTCATGGGCAACGACCGCCCCGAGGAGGTCAAAATGGCCCTGGAAGGTCTGCGGGCGGAATTCGGCTCTTTGCTGGAAGTGTTGTTCATCTACGGCGACGCCGACGCCGACGGCTATGCCCTGGCCGCGGACCTGGCCGGAACCGCCGGCGGCCGACCCTGGGATTCCTGTCTGCTGCTGGCCAATAACGCCTATTTCGAAAGCTTCATCAAAACCGTCTTTCGTTAATGCAGTTGACATCGCCATGGCCTAAATGGCATGATATCTAATTGCCTGAACTCGGCAGAGGTCTTATGAGCATATTGCAATTCAAAAGATACTCGGTCATGGACGAGGTGGTGGAAGCGCTGACCAGCCCGGCCGAGGATCCCCTGGAGGAAGCCCTGGTCATCGGCCGCCGCCGGAGCGGCTCGCGCTTTTCCTTTATGACCAATACCGACAACCTCCCGGAATTGATCGGCTGCCTTGAGGCCATAAAAACCGACCTGACGCTGGAAATGATCGCCCAGGCGGAGCGCGACGACGACGGCGAGGAGGATTAAGCCCGATGGCCTGCGCCCCGCCTTTGAGGAGCCTGGTGACCGGCGGCGCCGGCTTTATCGGCTCGCATCTGGTCGAACTCCTTTTGGCTGAAGGCGGGGAGGTGCGGATTCTGGACGATTTGTCCAGCGGACGGCGGGAAAACCTGCCCCAAGCCGCCGCCGCCGAATTCATGGAAGCCTCCGTCGCTGATGAAGCCGCGTTGGCCAGGGCCATGGAGGGCGTGGCCGTGGTCTTCCATCTGGCCGCCATGACGGCCGTGCCCGAAAGCATCGAAAAGCCGCGCGCCTGTATTGAACTCAACGACCTCGCCGTCTTCAACGTTTACCAGGCCGCCGCCGAAAACGGCGTGCGCCGGGTGGTTTTTTCCTCAAGTTCGGCCGTCTATGGCGATCAGCCCGTGCCGCATGATGAAGACATCCGCCCCCGGCCGTCCACTCCCTACGCCATACACAAACTCCTGGGCGAGCACTATGGCCTGTTTTTCCATGAATACCGGCGGCTGGAGTCGGTCTATCTGCGCTACTTCAACGTCTACGGCCCGCGGCAGCGGCCCGGCTCGCCCTATTCCGGGGTGATCTCGCTTTTTATGGACAGTCTGCTCCAGGGCCGGGAAGCGGTCATTTTCGACGACGGCGAGCAGACCCGCGATTTCGTCTTCGTCAAAGACGCGGCCCTGGCCAATTTGCGGGCCGCGTGTGCGCCCGGCGTTTCAGGCCGCGGCTTCAACATCGGTTCGGGCCAGGCCACGACCATCAACCGCCTTTACCGCCTTTTGCGCGGGCTGGCCGGAGACGCCGGCCCGCCGCCGCGCTTCAGCCCCCCCCGGCCCGGCGACATACGCCACTCTTCCGGCCCGGTGGAGGCCGCCGCCGCGGAACTTGGCTTTACCGCCGCCACCGCCCTTGAGCGGGGCCTCCGCCTGACCTGGGACTGGATGTCGTCCCCGGCCGGCCGCTGACCTCCGCCGACCGCCCGCCAGGCGGAAGGCCGCAAAAATGATCGACCCGGACTTCACCCCGGCTGAGCCGGCCAAAAACGCCGCGGAGACAAAAAATGCCTGTTGACCTGACCGCTTTCGCCCGCACCAACAAGCTCATCCTCATCTGGACGGCCTTCGGCGCCCTTCTGTATATTTTCCGCGACATGTTCGGGCTGGTGTTCATAACCTACATCATGTGCTTCATCATGCACAGCCTGACCCGCGGGCTGCACCGGGCGGCCCGGCTGCGCCGCCGCTTTCTGGTGGCCCTGTTCTACCTGTTTTTTCTGCTGCTCGTGCTGGGGCTCATGATTTTCATCACCCCCAGGCTTCTGACCGAGGCCAGGAACTTCACCGAGCAGCTCCCGCGCACCATCGCCACCCTGGAAGCCTGGATGGACTCGCAGCTGGAGGAAAACGTCAGCCTGGCGCCGGCCGTCCAGAGGATCAAGGCCATGCTGACCCCGGAACAGATGATCATGAACGCTTGGGCCATGGGCCGGGGCGCCCTGGAAAAAGGGCTGCACTATTTCAGTTGGTTTTTTCTGGGGCTGCTGTTCAGTTTCCTGATCATGTTCGACCTGCCGCAGTTGACCCGCCGGGTGCGGGGGCTGCGCTTCACGCGTTTTTCCTCGGTCTACGAGGCGACCGCCGACAGCGTCATCCTCTTCGCCAAAGTGGTCGGCGAGAATTTCCGGGCCCAGATAATGATTTCAGCCATCAACACCGCCCTCACCGCCATCGGGCTTCAGATTCTGCACATACCGGGCGCCGTCCTTTTATGCACGCTGGTTTTCATCTGCGGCCTCATCCCCGTTCTAGGCGTCTTCATCTCGTCGGCGCCCATCGCGCTGATGGCCGTCAACGCCGGCGGCATCTCCCTGGGCCTGTGGGCCATGCTCATGATCGTCATCATCCACCTTCTGGAAGCCTATGTGCTGAATCCGCGCATAGTTTCGGCGGTGATGCGCATAAACCCGGTCATGACCCTCATCATTCTCTATCTCGCCCACAGCCTGATAGGCATCTGGGGCATGCTTCTTGGGGTTCCCATATCCGTCTATATCTACCGCCAGATCATCATCGGCGCCCCGCCCAAAGGCAGGGCCGGCGCCCGGGATGAACAGGAGGCGGCGGAAACAGCGGAAGAATGGCCAGGAAGCGCATAATGACAAGCGTCCCGGCCGCCTTGGCCCTCGTGGCGGCTCTGTGCTTCGGCCTCGCCCCCGCCGCCGCGGCCGACGCCCTGAAGCGGAACGGAAGTGGAAAGATGACCGCTGAAAAAACAATCGTCATGCTGGGCGACAGCCTGACTTTCCGCAACGATTGGGGCCGGGCCTTCCCCGGAACCGCGACGCTCAATTTCGGCCTGGACGGGGATACCGTGGCCGGGGTCTGGAGCCGCCTGGACGAAGCGGTCGGGGCGGCGCCGGCCGTAATATTTCTTCAGATCGGCATCAACGACTTTCTGCGGGGCGCCTCGCCCGGGGAAATCGTCGCGGGACATCGGCGCATCTGGCGCGAACTGGCCGAACGGCTGCCCGGGACGCGGCTATACGTCGTCTCGCTCCTGCCTTATATGGAAGCCGCCCTGCCCGGGCTGCCCCCGAACCTGGTGATCCGCGACCTGAACCTGGAATTGGCCGCCCTGGCCGCGGAGGCCGGGCTGACCTTCATCGACGTTTTTCCCCTCTTGGCCGATGAAGACCTGCAACTCCGGCCGGAAATGACTTCCGACGGCGTGCACCTGACGCCCGCGGCTTACCGCCTTCTGGAAAACCGCCTGCGTCCCTTTATTAATTAAGTGAAGCGAGACCATGTCTGAAGGCAAAATCACTTGTTCCGACCAGGACATTCTGAAAGAAGGCGCGGCCGTCCTCGCCCGGGAAGCCGAGGCCTTAAGCCGACTGGCCGAAAGCCTGGACGACTCCTTCTTCAGGGCCGTCGACCTCTTTCTGCACATTCGCGGCCGGGTGGCGGTCACCGGCATGGGCAAAAGCGGGCATGTGGCCAGAAAAGCGGCCGCCACCTTCTCCTCCACCGGCACTCCGGCTTATTTCATACACCCGGCCGAAGCCGGCCACGGCGATCTGGGCATGCTCTCGCCCAAAGACGCGGTTCTGGCCTATTCCAACTCGGGCGAGACCGAAGAATTGACGAGCATACTGACCTTCTGCGCCCGCCACGAAATCCCGGTCGTGGGGGTCACCAAAAACCCCGGCAGTTTTCTGTCGGCCCGGTCGGCCGTGACCCTGACCCTGCCGAACCTCCCGGAGGCCTGCCCCATCGGCTGCGCGCCCACCACCTCCACCACCATGATGATGGCCCTGGGCGACGCCCTGGCCCTGTG
>JAISRV010000060.1 GCA_031273445.1 Candidatus Adiutrix sp.
ACCTTTAAGCCGCGACAAAGGCCTGACTTTTACCCTCGATATTTCTCCGGCCGTTCGCCAATGGCTGCGGGGCGACCATTTGCGCATACGCCAGGTTCTTAATTTTCTTATGGTAAACGCCTTCAAATTTACGGCCGAAGGCGGGGTCGCCCTGCGCGTCTATCGGCAGATGGACGACGGGACCATACCGCCGGACAAGAGGCTGTCCGCCGGGGAAAGTTCAGCCGCGGACGTGCTGGTCTTCGAAGTCAAAGACAGCGGCATCGGCATTGCCCCCGAAAGACAGACGCGAATTTTCGACATATTCGTTCAGGCCGACGACTCGCTGACGCGCGCCAGCGGCGGCGCCGGCATGGGCCTGGCCGTCTCGAAAAAACTGCTGGACCTGATGGGCGGCCTCATCTATGTCGAGTCGGTTCCCAATGAAGGCAGCGCCTTCCGTTTCGCCCTGGAACTGCCGGAGGCCAAGCAGCGCCGGACGCGCGGCCCGGCGGCCAAGCCACTCTCCGAAGCGGAGCTTAAAGGGCATACCGCCATATTGGCCGACGACAATGAAATCAACCGCCTGGTTCTCAACGGCTATATGTCCCACTGGGGCATAAAGTCGCACGCTTTTGAAAACGGCTTCGACGTTATTGATTTCCTGGAAAAAAACCCAGGTCTGAAGCCCGACGTCTTTCTTATGGACAGCATAATGCCCGGCATGACCCGCAAGGAACTGGAAAAACGCCTCGGGAAAAAACATCCTGACGTGCCCCTGATATTTCTCGCCTCCGACGGCGCCGAGGACTATATTTCAGACGACGGCGCGGCCAATGCGGCCACCCTGCCCAAGCCCGTTTCCCACAACGCCCTGCAGGACTGCCTCGCCCATCTTTTAGGCCATGCCCGCGAAATGAAGGCCGGCCAATCGGCGTCTCAATCAGAGAAGGCGGCGAATGCAGCCTTGACGAAAACAAAAAAACCGCGCATAATACTTGTCGTCGATGATAATCAACTGAACCAAAAGCTGGCCGCCGCTCTTTTGACCAAGCGCGGCCATATGGTCAGCGTGGCCGACAACGGCCTGGAAGCTTTAGCCGCCATCTCCCGCACAAAATATGATATGGTGCTGATGGACATTCAAATGCCCGTGATGGACGGCTTGACGGCGGTAAAGAAAATTCGGGAAGAGCCTGACAAATATGGCGCCGATCTCCCGGTGGTGGCCATGACGGCCCATGCTCTGCCCGGCGACCAGGAAACGTTTTTAAATGCCGGCATGACCGGATACGTCTCTAAACCATTTAAACCACAAGAGTTGATTGCGGCCGCCGAACAGGAAATAACGGTCAGCGATGATTCAGGCGAAGCTGGAGGAAATATCGTGGCGGCAGAACTTGACAAGGCTGCAATTTTAGAAAATTTCATGGACGACGAAGAACTTTTGTTTGAAAGCATAGATCTGTTTCTGGAACGTATAGCGACACGCATGGATACGCTCAAGGCCGCCGTTAACGCCAAAGACCCCGAAGTTTATATGCCCGAAGCCCATACCATAAAGGGAATGATCGGCATTTTTTCCACCGAAGGCCCCTTTGAAGCCGCCAAAAAGCTGGAACTCAAAGGCCGGGAAAAAATTACGGACGGCATTGCCGAAGACTTCGGCGCCCTGGAAAAAGAATTGAACGCTCTCATCGCCGCCTTAAGAGACTGGCGCTCCCCGGCCTGACCCGCCTCGCGCAAGAGGCCGGCGTTTTAACGCTCCGGTTCGCCGCCTCAAAGCGCCGGCGTGTGAACGCCTTTCTCTTCATCAGCATGACCCGACCCATCATCGTACGCGTGGCCGTTGAAGCTGCCGCGCCGGCAGTATATTCCTACGCGGCGCCCCCCTCGCTGGCCGCGTTCATAGCCGTGGGCCAGGCCGTACTCGTTCCCCTGGGGAAACAGGAGACGGCCGGCTATGTGCTGGAGCTGGCTGAAACAGCGGACATCGACGTCACCCGTCTGCGCCCGATAAGCTCCATTCTGGTCAGCGAACCGCTCTTCGGGCCGAGCCTTTCACGGCTCATAAGCTTCATCTCCACCTACTACCTCTATCCGCCGGGCCTGTGCGCCAAAGAAATTCTGCCCGGCGGGCTGGCCCCGAAAATGGAAAAGACGGTCAGCCTGACCCCGGCGGGCCTTGGCGGAGGGCCGGAGGAACTGATCGGCGATACGGCCGAACTGGCCATTCGGCTGCGGGAGGCCCACCCGGCGGCCGTGCCCCTGAAAGAGCTGGAAAAAGAAGGTTTCGGGGCAGCTCTAAAAAAAATGACCGCCTCCGACCGGATCGCCTATAGCCGCCGCCCGGCCCTGGGCGGCCCCAAAGCCGCCCATGAATGGTGGCTGGGCGAGGCTTCGGAGCCTCCCGCCTCGCCTAGGCGTTTGGGGCGAAAAGAACAGGCCTTGTGGGAACTCGTCCGGGGCGGCCCGGCCAAGCCCATGAGCTATTATGCTTCATACCTCAAAAATCCTCTGCCGCAGGCCCACAGCCTTACAGCCAAAGGGCTGACGTCGCTCGCCCAGCGGGAAGTTTTTCGTGACGACCCCAGCCGGGCCATATTCAACGAGACCCGGCCGGCCCCGCCTCCGACCAGAGAGCAGGCGGCGGCTTTGGCTCAAATAGAGGCGGCCCTGGAAGGCCGCCGTCATCACGGGTTCCTCCTTTTCGGCATTACCGGCAGCGGCAAAACAGAAGTTTACCTGCGAGCCGCGGAAAAAACGCTGGCTCAGGGACGGGAAGTCTTGTGGCTGACGCCGGAAATCGCCTTGACCCTGGGTTTGGAAGGTCTTTTGAAACACCGGCTGGGGAGCGAAAAACTGGCGATTCTGCATTCGGCCTTGACCCCAGGCCAACGCCATGACCAGTGGCTGCGCATCCGCCGCGGTCTGGCCCCGGTGACGCTGGGGGCCAGAAGCGCGGTCTTCGCCCCCCTGGAAAACCTGGGCCTGGTGGTGGTCGACG
>JAISRV010000115.1 GCA_031273445.1 Candidatus Adiutrix sp.
GGCCTTTTATTCTACGCCAAGGTCAACAATCGTCTGGGTTCGGTTATGGACGGTTCAAGCGTTCTGGATTCCGACCCGGAGGAAATCAAACGCAAAAGCAGCATCAACGCCGCCTTTCACTCCATCCCCTGGAAAAAGCATCAGATAACCTTTATCGACACGTCCGGCGACGAAAATTTTCTCAATGACGCCAAAACAGTTTTAAACGGGGTCGACGCGGTCGTGACGCTGGTCGACGCGGTGGACGGAGTCAAGGTCTCCACGGAAAAAACATGGGAATTTTCCAATAATTACAAGCTTCCCCGCATGATCGTCATCAACAAGATGGATCGGGAGCGGGCCGACTTCTTCGGCGTCCTTGAAGACATAAACCAGTCGCTCGACACCGGCCCCAGAGCCATTCCCGTTTTTCTGCCCATAGGCGCCGAAGCGGAATTCAAAGGGCTGGTCAGTCTTCTGACCGGCCGCGCTTATTTGTACGGCGAAGGCGGCAAAGTCGCCGAAGGCGAAGCCCCGGCCGACATGGCCGACCAGATCGCCGAATGGCGCGAAAAGATGGTTGAGGCCGTGGCCGAAGCCGACGATGTCCTGCTGGAAAAATTCCTGGAAGGCCAGGAAATCACCCCCGATGAGATCATGGAAGCCTATAAAGCCGAAATTCTGGCCTGTAAGCTCGCGCCGACGCTTCCGGCCGCCGGCCTGAAAATGATAGGGCTTCAGAACATTCTGGACATGATCCTGAACCTGCCTTCCCCCCTGGACCGAGGCGCCCGGCCCGGCAAAAAAATGAATGGGGAGGCCGACAGCCGCGAGCCCGACCCGGCCGCGCCCTTCAGCGCCCTGGTGCTTAAGACCGTGGTCGATCCTTTTGCCGGGCAGTTGACCATTTTCCGCATCGTCTCCGGCGCCCTGACTCCGGACAGCGGCTTCTTTAACCCCAAACGCGACCAGAAGGAACGCTTCGGCCAGCTTCTGGCCCTGGAAGGCAAAAACCAGAAGGCGATAGAAGAAGCGGGCCCCGGCGACATCGTCGCCGTCTCCAAGCTCAAAAGCGCCCAGACGGGGGACACCCTGTGCGACGAAAACGCCCTCATCATCTTCCCCTCGCCCAAGCCGCTGGAGCCGGTGGTCAGCTTCGCGGTCGAAGCCAAAAACAAGGGCGACGAGGAAAAAGTTTTCGCGGCCATCAACAAAATGCTGGTCGAGGACGTGACGCTGAGGCTCACGCGCAACAACCAGACCAAAGAAATGATCCTGTCCGGCATGGGCCAGGTGCATATCGACGTCACCCTGGAAAAGCTGAAACGCAAATACGGCGTCGAAATGGTCTTAAAGGCCCCGAAGGTGGCCTACAAGGAAACCATCAAGGCTAAAGCGCTCAAGGTGCAGGGCAAATACAAAAAGCAGACCGGCGGCAAAGGTCAATACGGCGACGCGGTCATCGACCTTGAGCCGCTGCCCCGCGGCGAAGGTTTTGTTTTTGAAGACAGAATCGTCGGCGGCGTCATTCCCCGCCAGTTTATTCCGGCGGTGGAAAAAGGCATCGTCGAAGCCATGGCCAACGGCGTCATCAGCGGCAACCCCGTGGTGGACATAAAGGTCGGCCTCGTCTTCGGCAGCTACCACGACGTCGACTCTTCGGAAATGTCCTTTAAAATCGCCGGCTCCATGGCCTTCAAAAAGGCTTTCATGGAATGCAAGCCCACCATCCTGGAGCCGGTTATGCTGCTGACCGTCACCGTGCCGGACGAATTCATGGGCGACGTCATGGGCGACGTTTCCAGCCGCCGCGGCAAGCTCCTCGGCGCTGAGACCAAGGGCAAAAAACAGATCATCAAGGCCCATGTGCCCCAGGTCGAACTGCTGAGCTATGCGCCGACGCTGACCTCAATGACCGGCGGGCGCGGCGCCTTCTCCATCGAATTCGCGCGCTATGACGAAGCCCCGCCGCAAATTCGCGACAAAGTCGTCGCCGAATTCAAACCCAGGGACGAAGAGGCTTGAATTTTTGTCTCTTTTTGTCTCATCGCTCATTTGTTCCGTTCGTTACGCTCCGCCATTTCAGGGGCTGACAGACGGCGGTTCTCGACTGAGTCCTATAAACTCGCTCGCCAGGCAAAAATCGCATTTTTTGCCTGGCTACGACCCAAACAGCCAAGCCGGGCATTTACATTTAAAATTGCCTAAAGTTCAGGGCAATCGCATGAAAATAGTAATATATTGAAATATCAAGATAATTTTTAAGGGCAGCAGTTTGCGAATATGTGCGATTTCACATAGTTACATTCTTTCAAGCGATGGCCCTGCCTAAAGTTTACTCCGACCTTGATTTTCCCGTTCAATGGAGTTATACTATAAATGAAAGATTTATCGCCGAAATCATCCGCTGTCATAGTAGTCAGGTTCAGGAGTAAATAATAATGCAGGACTTCACCAATTACAATCCC
Organism: Candidatus Adiutrix sp.; assembly: GCA_031273445.1. Classification (GTDB taxonomy): domain Bacteria; phylum Desulfobacterota; class Desulfarculia; order Adiutricales; family Adiutricaceae; genus Adiutrix. Next base: position 2,448 of record JAISRV010000115.1, read on the forward strand.
AATTCGAGCCAGGGCGCCCTGACCCGCGCCGCAAGTTCCGAGGCCCTTTTCTTTCAGCGCGTCTACTTGTGGATGTGCGGCGGGTTGGCGTTGACCGCGGTTGCGGCCTATGCTCTCATGCGCTCGCAGATCTGGCTCAATCTGTTGCAGGCTCATGTAAAGGGCGCCATGATCAGCGCCTTCGTAGTGGAACTGGGCCTCGTGATCTATTTGAGCGCCCGCATAAATAAACTGACCCCCGGCGCGGCCAAGGCGCTGTTTCTGGCTTATGCCGCCGTCAACGCCTGCACTTTTTCAGTGATCGGAATGATGTATTCCAGCACGATCATGTTTAAGGCTTTTATAAGCACCGCCGGCGTCTACGGAGCCATGGCCGTCTATGGCCTGACGACCAGGCGCTCCCTCCAGGGTCTGGGCAGCTTTTTGTTCATGGGGGTGGTCGGCCTCTTCATCGCCATCATCGTGAATGCCGCGTTCGTAGCCAGCAGCCGCCTGGATTTGGTCATCTGCGTCATCGGCGTTCTGATCTTCGCCGGGCTGACCGCTTATGATCACCAGAAACTGCGCGTCATCTACGCGACCGGCCTTGACGGCAGCCGTGACGGCGAAAGCCGCGTCGTCGTCATGGGCGCTCTGAGCCTGTATCTTGATTTCATCAACATGTTCCTGTTTCTTCTGCGTCTTTTCGGCGCCAGCCGGGATTAGCCGGGGCCGGATGCTGAAATAACGATCGACAGGTTTAATCGCCCGGCCAAAACCGGCCGCCTCTCGCCAGGCAGCCGGTTTTTTTATGACCACCGGGCCAAGGCCGGCCGGCTCTGGGACTTTCAACGCCGGGGCTCCAGATGAAAGGATATCTGCGAGTCAGGGAAGTGATCCCGGATGCTTTCGGCCACATGCTCGCCCATGGCGTGGGCCTCTTCCACGCTCATGGCCCCGTCAACGATCAACTCCATAAACACCAGGCGGCAGGAGCCTGAACGGCGCGTCTTAATGTCCCCGTAGCCCACTATGCAGGGGGCATACATTTCAATGTGCTTTTTGATCAGAATCAGTTCCTCCCGGCTGAGACTGCGATCCAAAAGATAGGAAACCGCCTCGCAGGTCAATTTAACGCCGGTCTTCAGAATCATAAGAGCCACCAGCCCGGCGCACAGGGGGTCCAGGAAGTCAAGGCCGGTTTCCGGCGCTAACCGCCGCCCCAACATGATGAGGCCCAGGGCCGCAAAAACTCCCATAGAGGTATAGACGTCGGTGCGCAAATGCCAGGCGTCGGCGATCAGGGCCGCCGATTCCGTGCGGGCGCCCACCTGAAAGAGAAAACGTGAAACCAGGATGTTGACTATGGCCGAGGCCAGCATCACCAGAACGCCCCAGCCGAGGGCCGGCAAAAATTCCGGCGACGTAAAGCCTATGACGGCCTGCCGGATGATCAGCGCCCCGGCCGCCACGATCAAAAGCCCTTCAAAGAGCGCGGCCAGATGCTCCGCCTTGCCGTGGCCGAAAGGGTGCCCGGCATCGGCCGGTCTTTCGGCCACCCTGACCGAAATATAGGCCATTATGGCGGCCGCCAGATCCATGCCTGAATGAACCGCCTCCGACACAATGGCCACAGAGCCGGTGAGAAGGCCCGCGACCAGCTTCAGGAGCGTGAGGCAGGTATTGGAAATGATTGAAATCATGGCCGCGCCGGACTTTTCAGGCCCGTGTTCAGCCGCCGAACCCTTAACCGGGTCTTCCGCGGCGGGGACGCCCGCGGCGAATTCGGATTCTGCTGTTTTTTCCATGATCGCTCCTTTTGCTGCGATTGCGTCTACATTTCCGGCCCCTTAAACGACCGAACCGCCCTTTGGGGCGGTTCGGGTTACGGCCGTCAGGCGGCGCGTCATAGTTTATATTTATATCGCAGGCTACGGACAGCTCTCAAGCCGTCGCCTTCGCCTGTGGTTAGAGCCAGGGCCGGGGATTATTATATCACAGACCGCGGACGACTCTCAAGCCGGGCGTGGAAGCCGTGTAGGCTTCCGAAGCTTTTATGGCGCCGGCCCGGTCGTCAAACGGCCCCTGGGCGATAATCCAACGGCCGGAAAGCAGGCGCGGGAAGTTGTCCGTATCCATTATTTCCACACTAAGTCCCAGGTTGCGATATTTCGTCTTAAGGCGTTCGGCTTCGGCCCGCGCATTTCTGGGAATGGTGTGCAGCATAACCAGCCAGACCTGCACGTTTTCCACGGCCGCGGCCGTCGTCGTCGCCTCTACGCTGGTCGGCGTCGCCCCGGCGGCAGGGTTGTCGCCGGCGGCGGCTTCTTCTCCTGTCGGAGAGCCGGCCACGCTGGGCAGGGCTTCGCCGGCCGCGCCGCTTGAGGCTTCAACGTCCGCGGCGACGGCGATCTCCGGCGGGGCCGGGTCCTCGACATTCTGCTGGGCGGCGGCTTCGACGCCGGCGTCAAGCGCTTCTTTCAAAAGACCGGCCCGGTCGCTCGTCCAGAGCGCGGCGGCGGCCAAAGCCAGCCAGAAAAACAACGAAACGACCGCCGTGCCGGGGCCGCCGGAGGGTCGGGACCTGGCGCTTCGATATGATTTTTTTTTGTTCCTGACCAACAGTTTGACCAACAGACGACCGGGAAACAGAAAAATGGCTTTCAGCATGCTTGCCCTGCTCGTACGGCAATTTTAGCTTGGAGGTTTGTCGGGGCTGGCCCTCGCCAAGCAAAAAGCGCAATTTTTGCTTGGCAAGCGTTTTGTCGGTCTCTGGGGTCAGCCGCTTCGCTCCGTACGCCTTATCGGGCCGATCTGCCATTTTTTAACAGCCGGCCCAAAATGAGAATTGCCGCCGTTCGTATTTCGTTAAAAGAACCCGCTCTTAATTTTATGTTAAAATCGCCTTTTTTTCAACTTTTCTCTTAATTTGAAACGGCGCGGCTCAATAGCGGGGCGGAAGCGGCCGCGCGGCGGGGAATGCCCCGTTCGCAGGGCACGCCCGCCTGGCACAGCCCGCAAGCGTAGGCCCCGGAGAGATCCGGCCAGGTCGACGTGATGTACGACTTGTTGCGGCCGTAAAGATAGTCTTTGCACAGCGCCTTGTCATGGCCGGCTTTGCTTATGGCGCCGCCCGGGCATCTTTTGATGCACCGGCCGCAGCCGCCGGAATTGTAAAACAGGCAATAATCATAGATGCCGGCGTAAGGCCGGGGCGAGACAGGCAGCTTCAGCTCGGCCACCAGCGACCCGCAGCGCATGGCTTTGCCCAGCGGCGTAATCAAGCCGTCGCAAAGCCCGAATGTCCCCAAGCCGGCGGCAAAAGCCGCGTGGCGCTGCGACCAGCGGGAACTGATGACGAACCGCGCGCTGTCCACCCATTGCCAAGCCGGCAGAAGGTCAGGCGCCAAAGCCCGAATTCCGGCTTCATCAAGCCGCTGGAGAAGAAAGCGGGCCAGGCCCTCGACCACCTTCGGTTGGGCTTGATGGCGGTTCCTTGCCCAGCGCTCGCAGGGATGTCGGCCGGCCGCCCGCTGGTCGCGCAGAGTGGCTTCGGTCTGGGGCAAAATCCAGCAAAGAACCGACAAGTTCTCCGCCGCCGCCTCTCCGGGGAAAGCCTGCCTGAAAGCTTCCAGCGGCGTCCAGTGCTCAGGCCCCACAGCCGCTTTGAACGTAAGCCACAGCGGGTCGTCGCCGGCGGCAACCCCCAGAAGCGGCGGCTCATAAGCTGGCTCCGGCCCGGCGGGCATACCGGCGTCGTTTTCCGGGCCGCTCATGAATTCGCGAGCCAATTGAGCCAAACGCCCGGCCGCGCTTTCCGGATCCTGAAAAGTCATGGGCGGCTCCTTTTCAGCCGCGGCGTTTGAAGAACGCCGAACCTGTCGTCAATCTTCATTTTTAGTATATACTTTATTAACCGACAAATCAAAGGCTTGGATGGCTCTCTTCCAGCTTCCATGAAAAATCGCGGTCCTTTTAACCGCGCCGCCCTCCCCCCGACCTGTAATTTACTGGCGCAAAGGCAGTTCGATCACGAAACCGGCCCCCTGCCCCGGCCGTGAAAAGGGCTTGATGAAGCCGCCATGATCGCTGATGATGGTGCGGACGATGGCCAGGCCCAAGCCCTGGCCGCCTGTTTTGGTCGTGACGTAGGGCTCAAAAATTTGATCCCGTATTTTCGGATCCAGGCCCGGGCCGGTATCGGAGATGATCAGCCGCACCCCGGCCAGTTCATCCGTTTCCAGCTCCAGGCCCACCCGGCCGGCCCCGTTCATGGCCGCCACGGAATTATCCAGCAGGTTGGTCAACACGCGCCTCATCTGCTCTGGATCGAAAGAAAAAATCGGAGGCCGGTTTTTCACGGTCAAGGCGAAGGC
>JAISRV010000190.1 GCA_031273445.1 Candidatus Adiutrix sp.
TCACGATATAGGGGATCGTTCCACTCCAGCATATGCCGCACATAATCCGGCTTCGGCGTTAGTTTAACAGCCTGAAAGCCGGTTTCTTCCAGAATGGTTCGCATTTCTTCGACCAAGACGGCTCCAGCCACACAACCTGCCAGCGCCTCGGCCATGGCCGCCGCTTTTGGCGGAAGGGGCCGTAACAGGGCCATATCAGACATCGCAACCCGGCCGCCAAGCTTCAATACCCGAAAGATTTCGCGCCACACTTGTGGTTTGTCCGGAGAAAGATTCAGCACGCAGTTGGACAAAACCACATCAATGCTTGCATCCTGAACCGGCAAATGTTCAATCTCGCCAAGGCGAAACTCGACATTGTCGAGATTGGCGCGCTGCCGGTACTGTTCGATGTTGCGCCGAGCCTTGTCGATCATTTCCGGGGTCATGTCCACACCAATAACCCGGCCAGTTTCGCCTACCTTTTCACCCGCCTGAAATACGTCAAAGCCGCCGCCGCTGCCAAGGTCAAGCACGATCTGCCCCGGCCGCAAAGCGGCTATGGCCACAGGGTTGCCGCAAGAAAGCCCCATGTTCGCCCCTTCCGGCAGGTTCCGCAAACTTTCAGCATCATAGCCGACCGCTTTGGCCAGGGCGGCATGATCAAACGCCCCGCCGCAGCACGCAACAGAACAGCAAGACGCATTAGGCTTATCTAAGGCTATGGCCGCATAGCTGGCGCGGACGATTTCACGCACGGTCCGGCGCTCTTTCGACTCATTTTTCAAACACATAAAGCACTCCTTAATACAATAATCGTAGAAATATTGATTTGTTAAACTAAACTAATCGCCGCTCCTTTGGTCAATTCTCCGAAAATCTTTCCGGCCAAGGCGCTTTCCACCTCGTCTCGCGCGGGAATGGAATCCGAGGCCCCCTTGCGGGCGACGCACAGGGCGCTGGCCATGGCGGCTTGATCCAGAGTCCGCTCCAGAGGCAGGCCCCGCAAAATCCCGTAAAGGAAATAGCCCGTGAAAGCGTCGCCGGCCGCGGTCGTGTCGGCCGCCGGCGCCTCATAGATGCCCAAAGCGAGACGCCGCCCATGCCCATGGCAGCAAACCCCTCTCCGCCCCAGGGTCAGCAGAAGGCCCACCCCGGGATAGCTGGCGGCCAGGGAGTCGATGATGTCCAGGGGTTTTTCGCTGTCGCGGCCGGTGATTTCCGCGCCTTCAATTTCGTTGACGATCAGCCAGCTGAGCTTACGGAGATCATAAGAGGCCACGGCGGAATCCATGGGCGCCGCGTTCAGCGCCACGCGCAGCCCCCGCCGCCAGGCCTTGTCGATTATTTCGCCCACCAGGTTGGTCTCGTTCTGCAACAGCACCATGTCGTCAGCCGCGGCCTGGGCCAGCGCTTCGTCCACATATTCTTCCGTCAGCCGGCGGTTGGCGCCGCCATATAGCAGAATGCAGTTCTGGCCCCTGGCGTCGACCTGGATGACGGCGCGCCCGCTGCGGCCGGCCGCCCGGCGGATCAAACCGGTCTCCACTCCGTTACGCTCCAGAGCCGCCGCCAGCATTTCCCCGTCTTCGCCGATAACCCCGACATGACAAACGAGGCTGCCGGCCTTGGCCGCGGCTATGGACTGGTTCAGACCCTTGCCGCCGCAAAAAACGGAATAATCAAGACAGGGCCTGGTTTCGCCGGGCCGCGGAAAACTGTCCACCCGGTAAACGTCGTCAATATTAAGCGAACCAAAATTCCAGATTTTCATGGCCGCCCCTAACTCCACACTTCTATTTTGGCGGCCGCGCCTTTGGCGACGGCGATATGTTCGCCGATTTTCCTATCCTGGCCGTCGACTTTTATTTTCAAAGGCGCCCGCCCGATGAACCTGACGGTCATGGCCCGGTCGGCCGAAGGCGCGGTGACCGCGGCATAGTGGTCGTCATGCTGGAAGCGGGTAAAACGTCCGACCCCGTCGGCTTCAAAGATCAAGGCCCCGTCTTTGAAAAGTTTCGTCTTATCGCTGACGCTCAGACGATACAAACCGTCGAAGGCCTTGATGTTGTCCATTTCCAGCGCCCGGCCCTCGGCCGAACCGAAATAGAAGCCGTCCCAGCTGTTGACCCCAAAATGCTCCATAACCCAAATCAGGGGAATGAGGGCGCCCCAGCCGTAAAAAGAGTCGGTGTCCACACTGTCGCCGTCGCCGGTGAAGGTGTTGTAGTTTTCGTAACAGGCGCGCTTTTCGGTCCAGCATTTATGAAAGACGCCCGTGCAGCGTTCGGCCAGACGCGAGGCCTCCGCGGCGAAGCCGTAGCGGCGCAGGCCCAGGTAGGTCACGAAATTAAGCGGCGGCCACATGCGTCCGCGCCAGTAGACGTCGTCATTGACGGCCGGGTCTTTCAGCCAGATGGACGGCAGAGGCGCGGCGGTCCAGAACTCGCTCTCGTCAAAGATGTGTTTGACCAGGCGGGCGGCGCGGTCCCGATCCGGAATGCCGGCGGCCAGAGGATAAAAGCTGGTGGGGCTGGGGCTGACGAAACTTCCGTCCCAGCGGCGGTTGGCGTAAAGGCCGCGCTCCTCGTCCCACAGGGCGGCGTCGATGCGGCGCTTAAAGGTCTCGGCGCGCTCGCTCAGCTTCGCGGCCGTTTCCCGTTCCCCCAGGGCCGCGGCCAGTTCGGCCAGGGACTCGCCTTCCAGCGCCAACAGACTGTTCAGGGCCACGTCTTCCATGTTGATGGCGCCGGTCTCCGGGCAAAACTCGGCGCTGTCGAACATGGGGCTGTTGTCCATGGCCGCTTCATTCTTGGCCGCCAGCTTGGTGCGTTTGAAGTGGCCGTCGCCGCCGATGGAGCTGCCGTATTCCAGCACTCCGTTGCCGTTGCCGTCGCGATGATCGAACCACCACAGGTGGGCCTTGAGCAGAGAGCCGAAAACCCTTTTGACCAAGGCCTTATCGCGGGTCAGCTGATAATAGCTGAGCACGATGAAGCCGGCGATGGGCGGCTGGGACCGATCCACCCACTCGGTGAATTCGGACATCAGGCAGGCCAGGTTGTCCGCCGGGGTCACATTGTCCAAGGCGGCCAGGATGTTGTTCTGAGCCATCTGCCAGTCGCCGGAATAAGCGTTGATCAGAGCGTGATAAAAAACATCGTCCAGCCAGACGAACCAGCCGCCGAACTTGCGGTCGATCCAGTAGCGGGTCAGGGAGGTGAAGGTTCGGCCGTTTTTAAAATCGGCGATATTGTTCCAGGCCATGACGTCCCGCAGGGCCTCCGGGCAGCGGTCAAAGCGGCCTTCCATTTTAAGGGCCCTGGAGACGGAGGCCTTAAGCCCGTCCAGGGCTTCTTCTCCAGCCGCCAAAGCCGCCCCGGCTTTGGCTTGAGCCAGCCCGGCGTCGTTGGCGATGGCCAGAGCGAACTCGATGACCGGGGTTTCCTCAAAATTGTAGGCCCAGGCGCACCAATGGGGTTCGGCCGCATTTTTCAAAGGAGCGTAGTAGCCGTATTCGACCATGGCTCGCCCCACATAGTCATAGTCGTCGGTCAGGCAGGCGCGGACGGGCTCGTCCTTCATCCTGGGGATGAAGATGTAGCTGCGATATTTAAATTCGGCCTGCCCGTTGACCCAGGCCGCCTGGCCCTGGCCTTCAAAACCCATGGTGACGAAGACCCAGAAGCGCAGACCCCATTCGCCGGGCTTCACCGCCTTGATCCGGCCCCTGACCGTCCACTCGTCGGTCTTGAAGTATTCCAGGCGCAGAACGGTGCCGTTGTGTTCGGCCTCCAGGGCGCAGTAGCGGCCGTCGTGGTCGTGCTCCAGCAGTTTCATGGCCCCGGAAAAAGGGAAGTCGGCGTAAGTGTTGCCGGCATAGCTGTAGGCGCTGAGCCCGATGCGGAACCTGGCCGGCAGAAACATCATGATCGTCGGGCTCTGGGGGCTCCAGGTGTTGAAGTGTTTTTCCTTGGAAATGTTATGCATCATGGCCTCTTAATATTGGAAAATATTTGGAAAATATGCGGCCTCGAATAATTCGATCCGTCCGGAAGCGTCACCTGGTTTCGACTCGCGCGTAATAATGAACGTACTGGGGCCGGGTGCTCACGGTCAATTCCTGCCCGGGGGCATACACGGCGGCCTCGCTGGAATTGAGCGCCACCAGCTGCACTTCGTCGGCCCCCATAAAGCCGTTTATTTTGCGGACGCTGCCGGTGAACACCGTATCTTTGATTTTGAAAGGAACGGCGCCCGGCCCCGGCTCGCGGTCGATGTGAAAGTGTTCGCCGCGAATGGCCACGGTGACGGCATCGCCGGGCTTGAAGCCGTCACGCTCATTGACGGGGAAGGACCAGCCCGGCCCCTCCACCGTCAACAGCCCGTTTTTTTCGACCAGCCGGCCGTCGAGGATATTGGCCTTGCCGATAAAGCCGGAGGCGAAAACGCTGGCCGGCTGGTTATACATGGTCCAGGGGTCGTCCCACTGCTCGATGCGGCCGTCATTCATCAGAATGACGGCGTCGGACATGGTCAGGGCCTCTTCCTGATCGTGAGTGACGAAGACCGTGGTTATGCCCACCTGCCGCTGGATGCTGCGAATTTCATATTGCATCTCCACGCGAATCTTACGGTCGAGGGCCGAGAGCGGTTCGTCCAGCAGCAGCATGTCCGGCTGGATGACCAGGGCCCGGGCCAGGGCCACCCGCTGCTGCTGGCCGCCGGACATCAGGGTGACCCGGTCGTTGTCCCGGCCTTCAAGCTTGACCAGCTTCAGGGCCCAGTCGACTTTCTCGTCGATCTCGGCCTGGCTCCGCTTGCGAATCTTCAGGCCGTAAGCGATGTTTCGGGCCACGGTCATGTTGGGGAACAAGGCGTAATTCTGAAACATCATGCCGATATTGCGCTGCTCGGTCGGCTTCGGGGTCAGTTCCCGGCCGCCCAGAAAAACGCGGCCTTTATCCGGCGACTCCAGCCCGACGATGATTTTGAGCATGGTGGTCTTGCCGCAGCCGGAAGGACCCAACAGGGAAAGGAAGGAGCCCTTGGGCAATGAAAAAGATATGTCCTTCAGCACCCTGTTTTCGCCGAAAGACTTTTCCACATGCTCCACCCGCAGATAGGACATGACGCCCTCCTCACATATTCATCAGTTTTTTGCCGGAATAGCCCATTTTGTTCAACAACAGCGCCACGCCGGCGGCGGCCAGGGCCATGACGGCGGCCAGGGCGTTCATATCCGGAGTGTAGCCGCTGCGCACCAGGGTGAATATTTCGATGGGCAGAGTGCGCACCCCGAAAGGCGCCAGGTAATACTGGATGCAAAAGCTGTTGAAGCACATGATGAAGGCCATCAGGGCGCCCGACAGGATGCCCGGGACCAGCTTCGGCAGGGTGACGTCGAAAAAGACGCGGACCGGCCTGGCGCCCAGAGTTCTGGCCGCGTTCTCGGTGTTGTCGTCCGCGTCGCTGAAACGGCCGAGCGTCAGCATGACGACGTAAGGCGTGATCACGGCGGTGTTGCCCAGGAACATGCCTATGTAGGACCGTCCCCAGCCGATGAAATTCAGGATCATCAAAATGGAGGTGGCCTGCACCAGCCAGGGGATGACCACCGGCAGGGAAATGAAGCGGCGATAGCGCCCGCGCCACGAGGGCGTCAGAGGCCGCATGCCCAGGGCGGTGACCGTGCCCAGGATCATCGCGGTGAAGGCCGCCGCCAGGGAAAAGCCGAAGGACAGGCCGGCGGCGGCCAGAAGGCCGTCTTCCGTGAAGAGTTTCACATACCACCTGGTGGTGAAGGCATAGGGGAGGGCGCCGTACTTGTTGGCGTTGAAGGACATGAAAACGATGACCGCTATGGGCAGGAACAGAAAGGCGTAGACCAGCCCCGTCCAGATCAGAATCGCGCGGTTGAAGGCTTTGTCTTTCATGCCATTCCCCCGATGGCCCGGTTGGCCTTGACCGACAGGGCCCGGATCATGAACATGATCAGGCTGAGGCAGACCAAGAAGACGAACGACAGAGCCGAACCGTAGCCCATATCCAGAACAGTGTTGAACTGGGAGTTGATGAGCGAGCCGATCATCATGCCGCCGGAGCCGCCCACCAGACCGGGCTCGACGAAGCTGCCCGTCGCCGGGATGAGCACCAGCATAATGCCCGATAAAAGTCCCGGCATGCTCAGCGGCAGGATAATGTTGACGAAGGTTTCCAAACGCCCGGCCCCCATGGCGCGCGAGGCCTGGACCAGATCGTCCGGTATGCCCTCAAGGGAGGCGTAGAGGCAGAGAATCATGTAGGGCAGATACTCATAGACCAGAACGACGACCACCGCCGGCAGGGAATAAAGGATCGACCCGGAAGGGTCGGCCGCGCCCAGCCAGCCCATCAGGCTCATCAGAAAACCCCGGGACTGCAGGATGACCATCATGGCGTAGATCAGCAGCAGCTGAGAAGTGAAAAAGGGGACGATGGCCAGCATGACCAGCATGTTGCGGTTCTTTTCCCTGACCACTTTGGCGATGCCCCAGGCCGTCGGGTAGGCCAGCGCAACGCAGATGAGGGTGACCGTCAGGCCGATCAGCAGCGAGCGCCCCATCAGCCGGGCGAACATGGTCTTGGAAAACATCCGGACGTAATTGGCCGCGGTGAAGCCGGGGAAGGAGCCGTCGGAATTCAGGTTGCCGTCGAGAAAGCTGAAAACCACCAGCATGGACAAAGGAATGAGGCTGAGGCAAAAGAAAAAGGCGGCGGAAGGCAGCAAGAGGCAATGCCCTTTTTTAGTTCTCAGGCTGAAATTCATGGCCAGTTCGCCCCCGGGCAATCGCGGTTAAAAAACCGGCCGGGGCCGCCGATGCGGCAGCCCCGGCCGGCTCGTCGAATTCCGATCCCTCAAGAATCAGTATGATTTAATCTCGTTCCAGATTTCCAGCCATTCGCCGCGCTGCTTGGGGTCTTCGGCCTTCTGCATGAAAATTTTGGCCGGGGCTTCGGGGTACAGCCACAGGATTTTTTTCTGATCGTCGGTCAGTTGGGCGGCGACTTTCTCATTGACCGGGCTGTGGGCGTTTTCGTCAGTGGCGAAAGCGGTCTGGAATTCCTCGCCGGTCATGAAGTCCAGCCATTTGACGGCCAGCTCGTAATTGGGGGCGTCCTTGACGATGGCCCAGTAATCGGCCCAGGCGATGGCGCCCTCATCGGGATAGACATAAGCCACCGGTTCGCCCGCGCTCAAAAGCTGGGAGGCGATTCCGGCCCACATGTTGCCGATGGTGATTTCCTGAGCCATGTAGGGCTTGAGAAAGTCGTCATAGCTGGCCCAGAAGGTGCGGGTGTTGTTCTTCAGGGCCGTCAGGGCTTCTTTGATCTCGGCCAGGTCGGGGTTGTAAATATCTTCCTGACCGGTGTAAAGACCGGCCACCAGGATGGCGGAATAGTATTCGTCGAAAATGCCGACCTTGCCTTTGTTGGCCTGGTCCCACAGGGCTTTCCAACTGGTGATGGGCTCGGTATGGATTTTGGGGTTGTAGCCCAGGGAGGTGGTGCCCCAGGTCCAGGGCATGGCGTAATAGGCGCCCTCGGCGTCCATGGCGTCGGCGTAGTCCCTCAGGTCGGGGCGCAGGTCGTTGAAGGAGGATATCCGGCTGACGTCGACCTTCTGCGTCAAACCCTGATCCATGACCACCTTCATGTACTGGGAGTTCGGCAGGATGACGTCGATTTTGCCCAGGCCGCCCTGCTTCAGCATGGTCACCATTTCCTCAAGGGAGGTGAAATACTGGTGAACGACCTTGCAGTCGTATTTTTCCTCGAAAACCTTGGCCCCGTAGTCGGAGTCGGAGCCATAACCTTTCCAGTTGGCCACCACCAGGGTCTGCTGAGGGGAATCTCCGGCCGGGGGAGCCGTCGCGGCGGAACCGGCCTCGCCGCCGGCGTCCGCGGCGGAAGAAGCGGCGCCGGAGGAACCGGAGGAACCGCCGGAACCGCCGGAATCATCGCAGCCGGCCAGGAAGACGCCGGCCAGAACCAGCGCCAACAGCGTATAAAGAAGCCTTTTTTTCATTAGTTGCCCTCCTGACGGCTCGGCGCTAAGTCATGACTATTGATGTCCATAAAAATCTCCTTTAAATTCAATTTAACGTGAAAGAATTATGAAAATACAGCACTGTAAGGACATGTCCCGGTATTTTCGCGACATGCCCGGCGGCGGCCGCTTTTCAGGCCGCCTTTTCGGAATAAGTACAGGGCATGAAGATAGTCGCCGCCAGCGACAAAGCCGCGAAACAGAAGCCCATTATGAAAGGGATGCGGTAATCTATCATCCAGAGCATGCCGCCGACGAAAGGCACGGCCACGGCGGCGATGTGATTGACGGTGACGCCCA
>JAISRV010000256.1 GCA_031273445.1 Candidatus Adiutrix sp.
CTCATCTCCTTCCTCTCCTGTCGCCACTTCGTTCTCCTCTCCATGAAGCACCTCCCTGGTTCTTCATAAATCGGACAACTCTCGCGCTCTTATTGCGGACATTTTACTTGCTCCCTACACTGCCGGAAATCCAGGTGGCGGACAGACGTTCTTTGAGGTATTATTAAGATAAGGCCGGCCGGAAGCTGGAAGGTCACCTATTTACGATGAAAGGATAAAACCATGACCAAAGCCAAAAATGCCGCAAATCGCGAACAGTATTATCGAAACCAGATCACCGCTCTGGCTGAAACGGATCTCTCGTCGCAGGCTGCGGCCATGGGTTTAACCATGAACGCCGACGGCCGGGTCGCGGCGACTTTTTTTGAACGGCCCTACCTGATCTCCCGTGAAGGCGTCGAAGCACAAGGCGGCTGGCCGGCGACCTCTGATCATAAAAGCGTTATTGCGCACTATCTAATGTCGCGCGGAAGCGGCGAACTTAGCGGCGAATATGTGCCTATCGGCCGTTTGACCGGCATGATAGAAACCGGGGCCAGTCCCAGCGACAACCTTATCCGGCCGCTGACGGAAAAGTTCGGCGACAAATATGAGCTTTTCGCCGAAGCGGCCGTAAAAATCGGCGGATGCCATGAAGGCTTGGCCCCCTCTGGCGGGCAGTCGTGGATGTTCCGGCCGTTGCCGAAGTTGCCGGTGCAGATCGTTTTTTTCGAGGCTGACGACGAGTTCCCGGCCGAAGTCAAGGTGCTGTTCGACGCCTCAGCCACGACTTTTGTCTCTTATGAATGTCTTGAACTTCTGGAAATAGTGCTGGTGGTCGAACTATTTATGGCCGGCGGCCTGATTGGCTGCGACTGCGGCGGGTCACTGCCAGGGGCATGACCACAGCCGGTGAATCGGCCCTCGGCCGCATCTTCCGGCTGTCTGAAAAGAACCCGTCGGCCAAGAGGTTCGGCTTTACCTCGACGAATTGGCCAACGATCAGAGAGTCATGACTGCATATCATTTTCTCCTATCTTGTGCATACATTTATAGCTTCATACTACTAATTGATTTTTTTTACTTTTTAGATACGTAGGCCCTGGATAGCCGGATATTATAGCTGGTGATATTTTTTTCTTGGTGTATAATGGCTCTTCGTCGATGACCGTTATACGCTTATGTCCGCCCGCGCTTCAGCCGCCCCCCCACTGAGGCTCAAGGCGCGGCGGGTTAAAAATTAAAATGTGCCGGGGGTTCCTGGCGAACAGGGTGATTCAATAAATATAAAGTCAGGAGAAAACAATGAGAGAGGAATCGGCGAGCGGTTACAGCCACACGCGGAATCGCAGCCTCGTCCGCGACGTCATGGCGCGGTTGCGTCTTGGGTGGCAGTCAGGCTTGCGGGAATTGGGGAAAAAAAGCCGCTCGCCGTGGGCGGTTTTCATCCTGGAGTGTCTGTGCTCCCCTCGCCTGTCCGGGGCGATCTGCCCCAGCGGCCGGGCCTTGGCCAGAACCATGGCCGAGGCTGTGCCATCCGGCCATGGCCTGATCGTGGAACTGGGCGCCGGCACGGGCTCGGTCACCTCGGCTTTGCTGAAAAAAGGCATCGCCCCGGAGCGACTGATAACCGTGGAGCAGTCGGCCGCATTGGCCGAAGTCCTGAAACGCCGTTTTCCGGCCATCAGGGTCATTCATGGCGACGCGGCTGTTCTGACTCAACTCCTGCCTGAGGGGGAAGTGGATTGCGTCGTGTCGTCGATTCCTTTAGTCTCATTGCCCGGCCCAACCAGAACGGCGATAGTTTCTGAAGTGATCAAGGTTCTCAAGGGTGGGCAAATGATTCAATTCACCTATTGGTGGGGCGGGGCATATTTGTCCCAATTCGGCTTTAAGCACGTCAAATCGCAGTTCGTTCTGAAAAATATGCCGCCGGCCAGAGTCATGACTTTCCAGGGAGCAGGACCAAAACCTATCACTTAACTCCAGCTTAAGCCCCACGCCTGTTTTCTCTTTTCATGGAGACAGGTGTACTACATCCTTCAATATTTTGAAAATATTTAATCACCGGGTCTATATGCCGTGCGCTTTGTTAATGTCGTGTATGTGTTGCATCCTCCATTCCCGAAAAGTCAGTGACTGTTAATCAGGAAATTTTAAATGTTTTACGAAGATGTTCTGAAATTGCGGGTCAAAGCCAAGTTCCAGCACTTCCGTGGCCTCGGCAATGGCGTTCAGTTCCTCCAGGGCGCCGGCGTTTAAAAGCATACGGGCCGCTCCGGCCAGAGACGAGTTGCCGACAAAACGAACCGGGCCTTCGTAGGCAGGCGGAATAAGGCTGATGGCCTTCAGGCTTTCTGGTTTCAGGTGAAAACCGAAGGCCCCGGCAATGATGATTTCGTCCAGATCGGCTTCCGACAGCCCCATCCTGGCCAAAAGCATTTCCACAGCCGCTGCGATGGCTCCTTTGGCCAGTTGCACCTGCCTGACGTCTTTCTGATCGTAAAACACGTCGGCGGTCAAATTGAGGCGTCCGCCGGACAGATCGTTCCGCCACGGCGAAGCGGCCGGAAGGTTCCCCGGCGCCTTAAGACGGCCGGTTTTGTCTATAAAACCGTGTTCGACCAGGGCGGCGGTGAGGTCGATAAGGCCGCTGCCGCAGATGCCTGTGGCCGGAGCGCCGGCTATAGTAGTAAAATTATAACTAAAATCCGGGGCCAGGGCAAAACTGTCGATGGCGCCTGATGTGGCCCTTTGGCCGCAGATTATGTTCATGCCTTCCAGAGCCGGCCCGGCCGCGCAGGAGGTGGCCGTCAGGCGGCCGTTGTGACTCAAAACTATTTCGCCGTTGGTGCCGATATCAATATAAAGCACGACGCCAGGCCGTTTTTTTAAGCCGACCGCCAGCATGCCGGCGGTGATGTCTCCGCCGACGTAAGCCGAAATACAGGGGGTCGTCAGAATTTTGGCCCCGCGGCCGAGATGCAGGCGTTCCGCCAGATGCGAAAGATCCAGGCTCCTGGTAAAAACCGGCCGATAGGGGGCCTGGGCCAGGCCTCTGGGCAACACCCCGGCCAGAAGATAGATCATGGTGGTATTGCCGCTTATGACCGAAGCCATAATGCGGCCGGCCTTGGGCCCGGCGATCTCCATTATGAGCCGGCCGATCCCGTCGAGCGCCAAACTCTGAAGGTTGGCCAGCTCCGCCGCGCTTTCCGAGGCCACGGTTATTCGGCTGATGACGTCGCCCCCGCAGGCTGTTTGAGGGTTAAGGGCCGTGCCCTGGGCCGTCGCCTCGCCGCGAAGCATGTCGATTATGGTCACCGCCAGCCCGGTGGTGCCCAGGTCCACCGCGGCGGCCAGAAGTTCGCCGTGATTTGAGCCCTCTTCAGCCGCCTCGGCCGCCAGGAGATCATCAGCCCACATCACCGCCCAGCCTGGCCGCCTTTCGGCGTCAAGCGCGGCCAGGTCGTTAAGGGCCATAATGGAAGCATGGCTGATGTTTCGTGCGCTTAAAATCACCCGGCCATCCTGCCGATCCGGCAAATCCAGTCTCATGAACTTGAGCGGCGGGTCGAGGTCATACGGCTCTGATTCGCCCAACCCTTTGACCGAACTTAAGCGCACGGCCGCGTCTATTTCAATGACGGCCGCCCCCTTCACGCGGGCCTGGCAGGCCAGGCGCCGCCCTTCGGCGCTGCCCAGAAGTTCAATCTCTCTTTCGCTCGGCGCGCTTAAAGACCCGTTGACCTTGACCACGCATTTTCCGCATTTTCCGCGCCCGGCGCAAGGCGCGTCGATATGAACCCCCTGGTTGGCCAGGCAAGAAAAAATAGTCTGTCCCTCATGGGCCTCAAATTCCCGGTCAACCTGCCCCGTCTGCTTTAAAACGACCCGCATCAGAGGTCCCCTCCATATTGTCAATTTTGGCGTGACGGCAAAATTCGCGAAAGTCCCGGCAGGCTCTAAAAAAATGCGGTCATACCCGGCGCTTTCACGCTCAACAAAGCGTCACAGATGGGAAAGCATTTAGAAAAGCGCGATATTTTATGATGATATTATATAAAATTATGCTATAATATATTGAATAAGCGCTCTTCTGGATCCATAGAAGCGGCCTACCCGACGTGACGTCGTAATTTGAAGTAAAGAACAGTTTGTTCCTTATAAGGTCGGCGGCCTTTTTCCGCTGTCGGCAGTCTTTTCGGCCCGGGCCGATTTTATCAGAGCGCAATCAGCCCTGTCGCCAGATGCCTCCAGGGCAATTTTCCCAAATTAAATATACTGGAAAAACATTCTAAATTCAAACCGACGGATATGCAACTTACTGTGGAAGAGCCAAGCAGCCAAATATCGGAACAGGCCGAAGCCGAACGTCTCGACGAGCCCGGATATGCCGCCGAACGCGAGCGCGGCGACGGCTGGGATGAATTGCATGACGGCGGAGGTTCGGCCGGGCTAGGCTCCTTTTTGATCGGAGAGCGCGGCGAGCCAGATCTGGCTGGCTTTATGGCCCTGGTTCGTGAGATCGGCCGATTGCTGGCTTCTTTCTCGCCGGCTGAGTATTTTCAACCCGGCCCTCCGGCCGATGATATAGTCGTCAGCGATGAAATGAAAAAAGACCTCGGGGCCGCCTCACTGGACGACTTTTTCGCGCTGGCCGCTCCAGACCTCCGCCGCCCGACTGCCGGTGTTGTGGCCGAATTATTTCCACGCGGCCCGGAATCGTTAAAGCCGGTCATGTCGGCTATCGTCAGGGAAAAATCACGCCTCATCAGAATGCTGGCCCGTCTGGAAAAAAGCTGGCCGGTCAACCGGCCCGGCTTCGACGCCAAGGTGCGCCCGATCGAACAGCGGCTGGACGCCCTTAATGAAATGCGGGCCAACCTGGTGCGAGCCGCCCGGCTGTGGCCACGGCTCAAAAGCGAAGCCATGGGCTGGCCCCATCAGGCCAGTCGCCTGTTGAAAAAGGCTCGCCGCCTGCAAGAAGGGATAAATCTTCTGACCGGCGCGGCGGAAGACGAAAATGCGGAACATAGCGTACGCGGCGGCTGGCGTCGGCCGTCTCTGACCCGTAATGCGCAAGCCCTGCAAACCGCCGCCGGCGCCGCCGGCGCCGCTGTCCTGGCCAGGGAACGCTGGCTGGAAGATATTGGCGCTCTGTTAAGCGACATGGATGGTTATCTGGCCGTAGCCGCCGAGGGCGGCGAGGAAAGCCGCGACTGGGGCGTCGTCGGGCGGGATCTGGCCAAACGCCTAGAGCGCCTGGAAAACGAAGACCGTAAACTTTTAACCGAGGCCCTGACCGGCCGGAAAGAACTGACCGAGGCTCTTGAAGCCCTGAACGAAGCTGAACGTCTGGCCGTCGGTTCCCGCGACGGCGACGCCAAAGAACGAGCCGAAACTATCGGACGGGGGGTCGAAGCCTTATGGCGTTCGGTGATCGAACGCCGCCGGGAAGCGGCCCGTCTTTATTTCACGCTGCCTGCCCGTCTGGGGCGGCCAGTCTATCTGGACAAAATTTACCTAAGCACGGCTTTGACCCTGGGCCGCGCCCAGTCGCTTCTGGAAGAGTTGCGCCGCCAGTTGGAAGTCTTCACCGGCCGCTTTTCCAGCACTTTGAAGCTAAGGGCCGAAGCCGCGCAATTGGCCGAAAGCCTTCTCAACCCTGAAAAACACGGGGCTACGCTGAAAATAGCCGAGCGCCGCTTTGGAGCCTTCAAGCGGACGGTTAAGCAATCTCTGGCTTTGGCTCGGGCCGAGGATGATTTGGCCCGCGTCTCTGAAAGCCTGACCCGCGCCAGAGAAACGCAGGGGCATCTCAGCGCGGACTTAAACGAAAGCCGCGCTGAAAACAGCCAGATGGTCAGGCAGCTTTCCGCCGCCAACCTGGAAAAGGGTCGTCTAGCTGAAGAATTGACCGCGGCCAGACAAAGCCTGGGAGAAATCGGGCTGGTCAAAGCCCGGCTTCTTAAAATTTACGAGCGCAAAAATGCTCTTTTTCACGATGTGGATCAACTGCGGCGGCAGCTTCAAACCGAAAACGAACTCCTGAAAAAAGACAGGGTCGACCTCAGAAGACGTCAGGCGCGTCTAATTGAAGTGTACGCGCGCCAAAAAGACGACCTGGAAAAAATCGGCTTTGAACTGGAAGTGCGCGGCAAAGAGCTGGAAACGCGCACAAATGATCTTAAAAACGCCTCTAAAGACTTGGCCGCGCGCACCGGAGAACTGGAAAACGCCTCCAGAGAATTGACCTCCCACCGGGAACTTCTGGCGGCGCTAAAAGCGGAACGCCTGGATCTGGAAGTTCGCCTGACCCAGACGCATAAAGAACTTGATCATCTGGCCGCCGAGCGGCGGGCTCTGAAAACCCGTTTGAATGAAGTGAACGATCAGTGGTCGGCGGCTGAAATCAGGGCCGTGGCGCTCAAGGCGGAATTAGACCGCTATCGCGAAGAACTGGCCGCAGCCAGCGCGTCGCGGCGGCTTCTTGGCGAGCGGGCGACCGCTTTGCGCCGCCGGCTTGACCTTTTGTCGCAGGCTCACGCCGCTCTTTTAAAGAGCCTGCGGCAGCGCGGCCGGCGCCTTAAAAATAGCGAAGCTGAAAGCGACCATTTGCGCGACAGACTGACTCGGCAGAAAAAAAACCTCTTGCGCCTAGTTTCAGTCCGTCAGGAACTGCGGGCCGAAATCGGTTCGGCCTATCTGCGCCTGGCCGATCTGGAAAAGGAACGCGACGATCTTTTCGCCAAATTGGAGACTTCCAGAGCCCTGACCCTGGCCTCAGATCGTGAAAAGGCGACGCTGGCCTCCGAACTGGATGAGATTAAGGGCCGGATAAAAAACGACCTGGGGCCGTTAATCAATGTTATGGCCGCAGCGCTTTGGCGCAGCGAGTCCCAGTTGAAAAAAACCAAAGACGCGTCGACTCGTTTACAAGAGCAGTTCAGGCTGGAATCGGAAGTGCGCGAGGCCAATATTCGCATTCACGCCGCGGCCCGTGAGGCTGACCTGACCGAAAGCCTTCAGGCGGAACGCCGCCGGATGGAGGCCGCCCTCCATCAAAAACAGGACAGTCTAGATCAGGCGAAAAAACGAATCAACGCTCTGACGGCTTCGGAAAAGCTGCTGCTGACGGAAAAAGAGTCTCTGGCTACGGCCAACAGGGAACTGTCCGACGCGATCTCCCACTTAAGCGGGCAGGCGCAAAAACTGACGGCTTCGGAAAAACTGCTGCTGACGGAAAAAGAGTCTCTGGCTACGGCCAACAGGGAATTGTCCGACGCGGTCTCCCACTTGAGCGGGCAGGCGCAAAAACTGACGGTTTCGGAAAAACTGCTGCTGACGGAAAAAGAATCTCTGGCTACGGCCAACAGGGAATTGTCCGGCGCGGTCTCCCACTTGAGCGGACAGACGCAAAAACTGACGGCTTCGGAAAAGTTGCTGCTGACGGAAAAAGAGTCTCTGGCTATGGCCAACAGGGAATTGTCCGACGCGGTCTCCCATTTGAGCGGACAGACGCAAAAACTGCATTCGGCCATATCCGAGCTTAAAAAACGCTACGATCAGCAGGTTGATGAGTCTGGCGAACGTGAAGACGCTCTGGCTGGTCTCGTCAAACGTCAAGGCGCGGCCTTGGAACAGCAGAAAGACAGCCTGAGGCGTCTGGAACCTCTAGTCGAACATTTTCTGGCGGCGGCCGAAGCCTCAGAGGAGACGGATTCCAACCTTCTGCGTCTGATCAGGGCGGAGAGCCGGGCCATCAGCCGGGAACTAGGCACGGATAAATTTCTGGCGCGAACCTCGGCGGAAAATAAGGCCCTTAAGAGTAAACTGGCGGAATTGGAGCCCCTGGTGGCTTTTTTGGCCAATGCCTTCGTCGCCAATGTGGCCGAACTGGCTCAAGCCAGGAGCGAACGCAGCACCCTGGTCAGGCGACTGAGCGCCGACCGGCAGGAGGCGGCAGACAGATTCGCGCGTTATCAGGCTGAGGTCAACCGCCTGACGGCCGAGGCCGCTATCCCGCCGCCCGAACTGGCCGCGGCCCGCGACGAAATTGAACGGCTGCACGAGGCCATGACCCAGACCGAAGCCACACGCTCTATTCTTGAGAACAGTTTGGCGGCTCGTGAATCGGAACTGTTGGAAGTGCGGAGCCAGGCTTACGCTTTGAGCAGCGAAAAAGAGGAACTTAAAAAAGCGCTTGACGAAAACGGCCAACTAGCCAGGAGCCGCGATGAAGAAATCGCCGTCCTTAAAAAAGAACTGGCCGAAGCCGACCGCGACCTGGCGGAAAACGACGGCCGTTTGGAA
>JAISRV010000367.1 GCA_031273445.1 Candidatus Adiutrix sp.
GATCTCGTCGATGCGGCCATTGTTCAATTCGGCGGTCCTCGCGGTTATCTTGGCCAGGGCCGCCCGGCCCTCGGCAAACAACCGCAGGCCGGCCATGGCCGCGCCGCAGGCTTGCGCCAGGCCGGCCGGTTTGTTGCGAAAAATGTCGCCATAAATTTCATCCGGTTTAAGGCCGTGATCCATCAAGGCGCCGACCACCCGGTGGGTTCGGCCGTTGGCCGCCGGATAGCGAAATCGGCCGGTATCGGTCAGTATGCCGATGTATAAAAATTCGGCGATTTGCTTATTGAGCCGATAATTGGCGAAGTCTAACAAATGGTAGATTAATTCACAGGTTGAACTGACTTGACTGTCGATGATGTTTACGTTTCCGAAGCCGGAGTTTGTGCTGTGATGATCCAGGACGATTTTAAACCGGGCGGCCATGAACAGTTTTTTGAAACGCCCCAGCCTCTCCGGGGTGGCGCTGTCCAGAGCCAGGGCCAGGTCGTAAGGTCCGATATGATCGCGGACGAGGAATAGGCCGGAGTCGGCGTAGCGGTCGTAATTATATGGTATCTGACCGTCCAGAACCATGTCGGCTTCTTTGCCCTGGCTAGCCAGGTAAGTTTTAAGGGCCAGACAGGACATGAGAGAGTCGCCGTCGGGGGCCGCATGCCCGATAAGGCATATTTTTTGGCTTGCGCCGATGAGGTCAAGTAACTGGGAGAAAACGCGGGCATGCCTGGAGGCCTCCAGGCGGGAGAGTCCCTGACCTCCAGGCGCGACAAGGGGTCGTCGCCGTCCAGGGACGGCGGAGGCCCCCTTTTTATTGCCCCGGCTATTAAACATCGCAACGCCTCGGCGGCAAAAGTATTGTGATTTCGGGCTTTGACGAAATCACGTTTGAGTATGTTTATTCGTCGAGTCAATAATCAGGGCACTATTCAGTTTTCGATGCCCCGCCTGGCCATTAGCCCCTGGTTATAATAGTGTTTGATCTCCACCATCTCGGTAACCAGATCGGCTTTGGCCAGAAGGGCTTCAGGAGCGCCGCGTCCGGTCAGAACCACTTCGGTTTTAAAGTGCCGCCCGTCGAGCGCCCGCTCCACCGCGTTCCAATCGATCAACTCAAAGTGCAGGGCGCAATTGAGTTCGTCCAGGACGACCAGGTCGCATTGTCCGCCGGCCAGGATTTCCGCGGCCCTGCCCAGGCCGCCGGCCACTAAGTCCATATATTCTTCCGGGGGGGCGCCGGGCGGAAAGACGACGCAGTCCAGGGCGATTTTCGCCAGATCTTCTTCTGAAACGCTCCCCTTTTTGGCCACAAAAAAAGGTTTGCCGACGGTGAAGTGGGTCAGATTCGGCGACAGATTTTCAAATAACCGGTGCTCGCTGTAGCCCAGGCTCTTCATGAATTGAATGAAAGCCACCTTATGTCCGGCCCCCAGGGCCCGGACGGTCAGGCCTATGGCCGCCGTGGTCTTGCCCTTGCCGTTGCCGGTATAGACCTGCACGCAACCTCGTCGCTCCCGCGCCATATTTTACCTCAGATTCTTATTTTCCCAGGCGTCTCGTTCCAGTTGCTCGCGGAAATCCGGGTGGGCGATGTTGATGAGAGCCTTGGCCCGCTCTCGAAGATTCAGACCGATCAACTCCGCATAGCCATATTCAGTGACGATGGCGCCCACATCGTAGCGTGAGGTGGTTACGGCCGCGCCCGGATCCAAACGGCTGACTATCTTGGATATCGCGCCGCCTTTGGCCGTGGAGGGCAGGGCGATGATCGAACGGCCGCCCTTGGATCGTCTGGCGCCCCGCACAAAGTCCACCTGGCCGCCCACTCCGCTGTACATATTGGGCCCGATGGAACTGGAATTCAATTGGCCATAAAGATCAACCTGCATGGAAGCGTTGATGGAAACCATTTTATCGTTCCGGGCGATGATTTGCGGATCGTTGACGTAATCAATGGGCAACATCAAGAGGTCGGAATTGTGATCCACAAAATCGTAAAGCTTGCGAGTCCCCATGAGGAAGGAAGCCACGAACTTGCCGGTGTGGAGAGTCTTCTTGGAATTGTTGACGACCCCTTTTTCGGCCAGGGCGACCACGCCGTCTGAGAACATTTCCGTATGGATGCCCAAGTCCTTTTTGTCGCCGAGAAATCTAATGACGGCGTCCGGAATGGCCCCGATGCCGAGTTGCAGGGTGGAGCCGTCTTCCACCAGGTCGGCGACGATCCGGCCGATCTTTTCCTCCACCTCGCCTATTTTTGGCGTGGGCAGCACGATGATTTCCCTGGTGTCCTCAACTATGAAATCGGCCCGATCCAGATTGATGTAAGTGCCGTAAGTAAATGGCATTCTTTCATTTATCTGGAGGAGTACTTTGGTTTCCGGCCGTCTGGCGCCGGCTTCAGTGAAGTCGCAGGACACGCCATAACTGCAATTGCCGTCCTCGTCAGGAGAAGAAACCTGGATAAGGGCCACATCCAAAGGCATCTTGGTGGTCAGAAGTTCCGGTATTTCAAAAAAGAAGCAGGGCACATAATCGCCGCGTCCCTCGGCCACAGCTTCGCGGGTGTGCTTGCCGAGAAAGCAGCCGTTAAAACGAAAAGAATTTTTGTTCTCCGGCCGGCAGTATTCGCCCTGACCCATGCAAACCATATGGAATAATTGGACGTCGCGGAGCTCTCCGGCCCGCCGGACCATGGCTTCGACCAGGGCCGACGGTTCGCCCGTGGCGTGGCCGACCAGAACCCGGTCGCCGGTTTTTATCACTTTCACGGCTTCGTCCGCGGAGACTATTTTTTGAATGTATTTATTTTTCCAGCTCATAACTATACCCTTTCGCGATATTAAGCGCAGCAGGTCGGCCTCTCACAGCCTTTCGATGACGGCGGCCATGGCCGGGCCGCCGCCGACGCACAAAGAAGCGGCCCCATATCTGGCGCCGCGACGCTGCAACTCTGAAATAAGCGAGACGATGATGCGCGCGCCGGTGGCTCCAACCGGATGACCCAGGGCTATTCCTGAACCATTGGCGTTGACCTTGTCCATATCCAGCTTGAGTTCACGATTGCAGGCCAGAAATTGGGCGGCGAAGGCCTCGTTGATTTCGAAATAGTCGATATCGTCAATTTTCAGGCCGGCATACTCCAGGGCTTTGGGCAAAGCATAGACCGGACCGATGCCCATCAAGCTGGCCTCAACGCCGTAAGAAGCCGTGGCCAGCAACCTGGCCTTGGGTTTGAGGCCGTATTTTTCCGTTGTTTCCTCACTGGCCAGCAACAGAGCGGCGGCGCCGTCGTTGATGCCCGAGGCGTTGCCGGCGGTCACTGTGCCGTCTTTTTTGAAGGCCGGCTTCAACTTGGCCAGACTCTCTATGGTCACGTCTCTGGGATGCTCGTCGCGGTCGATGACTATATCGCCTTTTTTGCCGGCAATAGTGACCGGCGCTGTTTCATCATTGAACTTCCCGGCCTCTTGAGCGGCCCTGGCCCGCTGATGACTCAAAAGAGCTAGATTGTCCTGCTCTTCACGGGTAATGCCGTATTTTTCGGCCAGATTTTCGGCGGTGAGGCCCATGTGATAGTTGCAGATGGCGCAGGTCAGACCGTCGTAGGTTATGGCATCGTGCATGGTCGCGTCGCCCATGCGGATTTTACGGGCGTTGGTGACCACATAGGCCGCGTTGCTCATGCTTTCCACACCCACGGCCAAGCCTATGCCGGTTTTGCCGAGGGCTATCTGCTGGCTTACTATTTCAGTGGCGCGCATGGCTGAGCCGCATTGCTGGTCAATCGTAGAGGCATAACCGGCATGGGGAAAGCCGGCGGCCAATTGAATCTGACGGCCGGGATTGCCCTTGGAGCCGCCTTTGTAAATCATTCCGCAAACGATTTCTTCCACCGCTTCCGGCGCCAGCCCGGCTCGTTTGACCGCCTCTTCGGCGACTATCGTTCCCAGTTCCACGTTGGATAAAGGGCTTAGGCCGCCCATGAAATCCCCTATGGGCGTGCGAACGCCTTCCACTATATATACCCGCTTCATGCTTATCTCCTTTTAGGCGATGTTGATGCGGCCGGCTATTTCGGCCGATATTTCAAAGGGAGTGGCCTGACCGCTGAAGGCGGCCATGGCTTTATCCTCAATCAGGCCGGCGAGGCGGCTGCGGATCAGATTGAAGACTTCGGTCTCTATTTCAGCTTTGATTCTGATTTCGGCTTTGGCCCGACGCTTGCTCCGCTGTTTGAGGCCGACTTTTTCAATGACTTCCAGTAGTTCTGGGATACCATCTTCGGTGGTGGCCACGGTTTTGACCATGATCGGCCGCAGTTCCTCCGGTATCAGGTGCAGGGAATTGGCCATCTGCAAATAAAATTCCTCAGCTTCGGGCTTGTCGGCTTTATTGACCACGAAAATGTCGGCTATTTCCTGCATGCCGGCTTTGGCGATCTGAATGGCGTCGCCGTAACCGGGCACGACGGTCACCACGGTGACGTCCACGAAATTGGTTATTTCTGTTTCATCCTGGCCGATGCCAAGGCTTTCGATAATGATGAGATCGAAATCGTAGTTTTTGAAAAGATACAGGCACCGTTTGGTTCCCTGGGAAATTCCGCCCATGGAGCCCCGGCTGCCGAAACTGCGAATGAAAACGTCAAGATCGGTATTGTGGGCGCCCATTCTGATTCGGTCGCCCAAAAAAGCCCCTCCGGTGTAAGGAGAACTGGGGTCGACCGCGATGACTCCGACTTTATGGCCGCGCCGCCGACAATGCTTGATGACCTTGTCCACCAGGGTCGATTTGCCCGCCCCCCCGGGGCCGGTGACGCCGATGACCAAGGCATGGTCATTCATGTTGCGGTAAGCGTGGTTCATCAGTTCGGCCACGCCGGCCTCCTGGTTTTCCACAAAGGTGATGGCCTTGGCCAAGCCCCGGCGCTCTTTGTCTTCAAGCCGCTGTATGAGTTGTTTCACCTTGCTTGCGCTCATTTTTTATCCGCTTTACCGCCCATGGCCTGACCTGGCCTGATTTTTATCTCGCGGCTGAGGATCCGGAAAATATTGTCGAACCCGCCGTCGGAGTTCCGTAAAGGCGCCGACGATTCCGGAGGAATCGCCCGGCGTCGTTACGGACGGTTATGCAACGTCAATGGATAATTCAGCCCGGCGCCTAGCGTCCTGTGCGGTTAGTTCCTTCTAACCGCACAGTCCACTAGTCATGACCCCAATTGCCGATCAGGGCGCTAATTGCTGGGCGCTAATTGCCTGATCAGGTCGACTGTGCCCTGCGGCGGGGACCCGGTGGCGAAACAGCCTTTAACGCCCATCTTTTCCAATTCGGCAATATCGTCTTTAGTCAAAAGGCCGCCGCAGATGACCGGTATGTCTTCAGCGCCCCGCTTTTTCAGCTCTTCCAGAACTTTGCGGCAAATAATAACCAGGCTGCCGGTCAGATCGGACAGGGTGATGACGTCCACGTCCTCGTTGATGGCCGCGTTGACCATCCCGGCCTCGCTCTGAAAACGGCCGGTGTAGATCACTTCCATGCCGTTGTCGCGGAGGACGTTGAGCATGGTCAGGGCGCCTCGCTCGTGAATGTCGCAGCCGCACTTGCCGATGAGGACTCTTATTTTTTTAGTCATTATCTGCCCTCCTTCAACGCCTTGACCACATAGTCGGGGGTTTCCAGCGCATCCATCGGATCGTAGCCCAAACCGTAGCCCAGCCGGACGACGCCGCACATTTCGCCCAAAGTCATGCCCTCCTTGACCGCCTCAATGACCGCTGCGGAAATATTGACGCCGTCTTTAGCGTCTTGATGCAGTTTGGCCAGACGGGGGCCCAACTTGGAATAGTCTCGGCTATTTTTGAAGGCGATGACTTCCTCCACCCGCCGCTGGCGCATTTC
>JAISRV010000063.1 GCA_031273445.1 Candidatus Adiutrix sp.
TGGGCCAGGCGGCCGTCATGGCCAAAGGCGGCCCGGCCGGCTGTTTCGTGGCCGCCGTGTTCGCGGCCGAATTCGGCAAAATGGTTTCCAAGGAAACCAAGATCGACATCATCGTCACCCCGGCCGTGACCCTGATCGTGGGCATCGCCGTGGCCAGATTCATCGGCCCCTATATCGGCGACGCCATGAAATGGATCGGCCAGCTGATCATGTGGGCCACCAACCTTCAGCCCGTGCCCATGGGCGCCTTGGTGGCGGTTCTGATGGGCCTGGCCCTGACCGCCCCCATTTCGAGCGCGGCCATAGCGGTCATGTTGGAATTAAGCGGCCTGGCCGCGGGCGCGGCCACGGTGGGCTGCTGCTGCCAGATGATCGGCTTCGGGGTGATCAGCTACCGCGAAAATAAAATCGGCGGCCTCATCGCCCAGGGTCTCGGCACGTCCATGCTCCAGGTGCCCAACATAGTCCGCAACCCCCTGGCGCTGATTCCGCCGACCCTGGCTTCGGCCCTGCTCGGCCCTCTGGCGACCACCATCGTGCCGATGCAAAACAACCCGGCCGGCGCGGGCATGGGCACATCGGGGCTGGTCGGCCAGTTCGGCGCCGTCGCCGTGATGGGGACCGACCTGTCGGTTTTCCTTAAAATCGGCTTTATGAATTTCATTCTGCCGGCGCTTCTCTCGCTCTTCATCGCCGAATACATGCGCAAAAAACAGTGGATCAAACTCGGCGACCTGAAGTTGGACATTTGAGCCGCCCCCGCCGGCCCGGCCAAGGCCAAGCCTTCACCTTGGCCCTGGAGAACGGTCATGAACCGCCGGCCGCAAAGCCGGCCGGCCTCCTGTCTGGAGATAAAAAACGGCCGGGCGTGCTATAATAAAAAATTGACGCCTTGATATGCGGGGATGATTTTTATGCGTAAAATGCGCCTTCCGGTCTTCCTCTTGCTTCTGTCCGCCGTGGCGGCCCCGCCGGCCTGGGCCCGGGTCGTTGATTTCGGCATATACACCGCCGATGTCCCCGCCGGCTGGCTCATCAGTGAACAAGACGGCCTGGCGGTTCTGGCCAGTTCCGACCGGAACGCCGTCTTTTTCATCACCACCGGCATGTCCATCCCCCGGCATCGCGCTAAAATAGCCGAAGCCGCCGCCAGATACGAACACATCATTAAAGCCGACCCGGCCAAAAACGTGACCTTGACCCGCATTCCCGGCCAGCGCGTGGCCGTGACCATTTACGGCGACCACCCCGACCGCACTAAAATTTATTATTCCATCAAACTCAAAGACCCCTGAGCGAAGGTAGGCGAATATTTTTAAAAATTCGCCGTTAATATGATATCATCAAATATTTTAAAGCAAGTTCCTTAAGATATATAAGGATCGAAGCCCATGAGCACACTCGAAAAGCCCATTATTGAGGTTGAAAGCCTGGCCGCGATGACTCCGGACCGCCGGGCCAAGATAATGGCCCGCTCCACGGCCGGTTCCGGGGCCGTGGCCCAAACCGTGGCCGAAATTCTGGCCCGGCTGCGCCAGGCGCCTGAGGCCGAATTGAGGCGCGAATACGGCCGGCCCGGGCTGGAAATTAAAGATTTCCTCGTGACCCCGGCTGAAATAGAGGCGGCTTATCGGGCCTTGCCGCGGGAAGTGCTGGAGGCGCTGACCACGGCCGCCGGCAATATCCGCCGTTTTCACCAGGCCCAACTGGAGCGTTCCATGTGGTTCGAGGAGTTTGCCCCCGGCCTTATCGCCGGCCGCCTGACCCGGCCCCTGGAGCGGGTGGGCGTCTATATTCCCGGCGGCCGCGCGGCTTATCCCTCCAGCGCCCTGATGAACATTATTCCCGCCCGCGTCGCCGGCGTTTCGGAAATCATCGCCGCCACTCCGCCGGGGCCGGATTTTGAAGCCCGGCCGGAGATACTGGCGGCCGCGCACCTGGCCGGGGCCGACCGCGTCTATAAAATGGGCGGGGCCTGGGCCGTGGGCGCGATGGCTTACGGGCTGGCGGGCCTGCCGCGGGTCGACAAAATCGTGGGGCCGGGCAGCGCCTGGGTGACGGCGGCCAAGCTGGCCGTTTTCGGCGAGGTCGACATAGACCTGCCCGCCGGGCCCAGCGAGGGCTTCATCATCGCCGACGAC
Organism: Candidatus Adiutrix sp.; assembly: GCA_031273445.1. Classification (GTDB taxonomy): domain Bacteria; phylum Desulfobacterota; class Desulfarculia; order Adiutricales; family Adiutricaceae; genus Adiutrix. The sequence continues at coordinate 2,142 of JAISRV010000063.1, forward strand.
AGCGCCCCGGCCGAATGGCTGGCCTGGGATTTTCTGTCGCAGCTGGAGCATGACCCGCTGGCGGCCGCGGTTCTGGCGACGACCAGCGAAAAACTGGCCGCGGAGACGGCGCGGCGCGTGGCCGAGGTCTTCCCCGGGCTGGAACGGCGCGAAATAGCGGCCGAATCTCTGCGGAACGGCGCGGCCATCGTGACGGCCGAAAGTTTGGAGGAAATTTTCGACTTCTGCAACGAATACGCGCCGGAACACCTGCAGCTGGTCCTGCGCGACCCCTTTACGCATCTGGCCCGGGTGCGCCACGCCGGCTCGGTCTTTTTGGGGCCCTACGCCCCCATCGCCGGCGGCGACTACGCCGTCGGGACGAACCACGTGCTGCCGACCGGCGGCGCGGCGCGGATGTTTTCCGGCCTCTCCGCCGACTCGTTTTTAAAAAAGATCACCTTTCAACACCTCACCCCGGAAGCCCTGGAGGCGCTGATCCCCACCGTGACGACGCTGGCCGAAGCCGAAGGGCTGCCGGCTCACGCCCGGGCCATGGCCATAAGACGGAGACGATAACGGCATGACCGACCATACCCGCCACGCCGACGGCGAAGCAAAGACCGGCAACTTCATCCGCAATTTCATCGACGAGGACCTGGGCGACGGGCGCCGGGCCGGGGTTTACACCCGTTTTCCCCCGGAGCCCAACGGCTACCTCCATATCGGCCACGCCAAGAGCATCTGCCTCAATTTCGGCCTGGCCAGGGATTACGGCGGC
>JAISRV010000114.1 GCA_031273445.1 Candidatus Adiutrix sp.
GGGGCGGCCTGGAATACGCCGACAACCTCTACAGCAAAAACAACATCGACGCCATCCAAAAGCTGCCTTCGCTTTATTACGCCCTGGTCTCGCGGCCGCTTCCGGAGAGTCTGGGCTTCCAGGGCGCGGACAACCGCCCGCGCCTCTCCCTGGATTTCAACTACGACTATTTTTACCGAAAAACCAATGAATTCAGCCGCACCGACGAAACAGGCCAGCGGATGCGCATTACCCCGTCCATCGCCTGGAATATGCCTGTCGGCAATATCGCCGACCTTAGGCTGACCGGCGACATGGGCGTCAGCTTTTATGCCCCGGAGGGGCGGCGTCTAAGCGCCGCCGGCAACCTGGGGAGCGCCCGCTACAAAAGCTGGGACTATCATCTGGACGGCTCTCTGGAAGCCTCGCTCTCCACGACCTTCAGCCGGGTCTATGACTGGGGCCCGGGCCGGCAGACCGTGGCCACCCGTCACCAGTTCACTCCCACGGTCAGCTTTACCTATATCGAATCGCCCGACCAGGACGAATTCCCCTACTGGGACGCCCTGGATCGCCGCCTGCCCAGCCGCGCCGTCCGCTACGGACTTTTGAACACCTTTGTCGCCAAATCCGCGGTCAAGGGCGGAGACGGAACGGTGACCGGACACGCCTATTTCCAGTTTCTGAAAGTGGGCTTGTGGAGCAGCTACGAGTTGGCCGACAACAGCGAATGGGCCGACAAGCCCGGCGCCCGCTATTACAGCCCCACCAGCTACTATGACCGCGGCGCCGGGCCCCTGGAACTGGAAGTCGAGGCCGCCGTCAACCCCTATCTGAGCGCGCGGATTCTATCGGCCCTTGACGGACGAACCGGCGTCTTCACCAGCCATGACGCCAGCCTGACCCTGAGAGACGGCCGGGGCGACAGGCTGCAGCTGACTTACGATTTCGACGCCCCGCAAAACGCATCCGGCAGCAAGCACGAGGAGGTCAGGGCGAATCTGGGGCTGAGCCTGACTCCCGAGTGGCAGGCCGGGCTGGCCACCCGCTATGATCTCCATCAGCAGCGCTCGCTGGAGACCAACGCCACCTTAAGCTATCAGGAGCAATGCTATACGGTCGGGCTGGCCTACTCAAAGACGCGCGACGATAACCGCGTCGGCTTTTTCTTCGACCTTCTGGGCCTCGGGGGCATGAACCAGTAATTAAGGTTCGATTTGACGATGGAATTATTCATCTGAAGCGGGGCGGGGCCTTTTTTGTTCCGGCCCGGCCGCGGTTCCCAGCCTGACCTCGCGGCCGGCCGGCCTTGTCTGCGGCGAAGAAACCCCGGGCCGCGAACCCGGCCCGGATTGAGGCCGGGCCGGCTGAAGCGGCCGGTTATGCGGCGTTTGAGGCGGCCGGTTCGGTTGCGGCTGAGGCGGCCGAACCGGAGCCGCGACCGGACCGGCGACAGGCGCCGCTGCTTGGCGGCCGCCGTGCACGCTTTGCACCAGGTCGGCCACCTTGACCACGGTTCTCTGGCCGCTTAGCCCCTGAAGCACGTCGGCCAGCCGGGCCACCTGCCGTTCCACCCCTCTGGCGCCGGCTTCGCCCATGGCTTTGACGGCCGCGGCCAGGCCGCCGAGATGGTCGGCCAGCTTCGACGACTCGCCGGCCCGCTCTTCGCCCGAAGTTTTCACATAATGAACCAGATCGGCCAATTGAGCCGCCACCCTGTCGCCGGCCCCGGCCTCGTCGCCGCCGAAGGTCTTGCGGCGCATATACTGACGTTTGATTTCAGCCCAGCGCGCGGCTTCCTCCGGCGTCATCCGCCCGCGTATTTCCGCCAGCTTCAGAAGATTTTCCTCCGCCTCTCCCGTCAAAAGCTGGGCCTCGCCGGCGTAGAGGTCATCCACCAGCCCGGCCAGTTCCGCCTCGTTCATCACCGCTGAAACTTGCTGGGCCAGCTTGTTCATGTTCCGGTAACTGCCCTGGAGCCTGAAAGGCGGCTCGGCGCGATATTTGTCGGATTGAGCGGCGCTGGCGATATAGGCGCGGTTGACGGCCATGACCGTTTCGCTCAGGGCTATCAGCCTGGCCAGGACGGCGACGATTTCGTTTTCTTCGACTTCGCTGTAGTTATAGGCCAAATTGCCCGAGCCGGCGGGGCGGCCCATCGCTCGGTCGATAAAGTGGTAAAGGTCGTTCATGTCGCGCTGGGCCAAAGGGGCCAGGGCCTGATTGGAGGTGAGGCAGTTTTCGATATAACTCAAGGCGAAGGCTTCTTCCATGCCGCCAAGAACCTCGCCCAGATTATAGACGTCGGCCCGGTTGGCCAACATGTCGGGAATTTTGAAAACTTCTCCCGATTCAGTGTAGGGGTTGCCGGCCATGACCACGCAGAACTTCTTGCCGCGCAGGTCATAGGTCTTGGCGCGGCCGTTCCATACGCCTTCGATCCGGCGGCCGCCGTCGCACAGGGAAATGAATTTCTGCAGAAATTCAGGGTTGGTATGCTGAATATCGTCCACATAGAGCATGACGTTATTGCCCATCTCCAAAGCCAGATTCAGCTTCCGCAGTTCCTGGCGGCTGGCGGCGTCCGGCGCCTGCTCCGGGTCAAGAGAGATGACCTGGCGGCCCAGGGCCGGGCCGTTTATCTTCATGAAAATAAGCCCCAGGCAGTAAGCCGTATATTCCATCAGGGTGGTTTTGCCGTAGCCCGGCGGCGAAATGAGCATTAAAAGCCCCATCAGATCGCTGCGGCGGCTCTGGCCGGAGGCGCCGATCTGTTTGGCCAGGTTGTCGCCGATAATGGGCAAATAAACCTGATCTATAAGGCGGTTGCGAACGAAAGAGGTCAAAGGCCGGGGCTTGAATTCGTCAAGCCTCAGGCGCTCTCTTTCACGCGCCAGAAAAACGCGCCGGCGCTCCTGATAACGATTGAAGCCGGGGACGACCAGGGCGTCGTGACGGCGTAGACGGGTGAAGAAATCGTCCAGCGACAGTTCCAGCCGTCCTTCGACTATGCGCGGGTGGGCGCTTAAGAGCCCCGTCACGACCACGGAAAGATCGGCCGCGCTGAAATGTATATTCAGTTCGCCCCGATTTTCGGCGATGGCCAGAGCCGCCGCTTCCGCCACATACGGGGCCATGACCGCATACTGCGGTTGGGCGGCCAGAGCCTTGAGCCAGCCGGTCATCACCTTCCAGCGCCAAGCCAGGCGATCGTCATGCTCACGCTGGGCGTTGGCATAGCTCAGCCACAGGCGGCGGTCTTCCATCTGACCGCGCAATTGCTGATAGAGCGACCTGGCGTACTGGCCGCAGACGAACTCCACCGGCTGCCCGGCCAGGGTCAGCGCCAAAAATTCCGCCGCCGGCGACAGTTGGTCCGGCGGAAAGTCCAGCTGGCTGTCGCGGATAAAAGAGGCCAGGGCGTTTTCCAATTCCGCCGTCAGGCTGGTCATGGCTTCGTCGTGCTGATACAGGCGGCTGACGCCGAGGCTGGCGCGGGCCGTTTCCGGCCAGGCGGCGGCCCGGGGCTCATGGCTGACGCTTTGCCAGAAAAGCATGGCCAGAGCTCTGGCCGAAGCGCTGAAACGCAGGAGCCCGGCCCCTTCGTTCAACGGCAATAGCGCCCGCAAAATCAAAGCGGCGTCATGATCGTGCAAGCCCTTTTCATAACCTTCGCGATAGCGGGGCGCGGCAAAAGCGCGCACGGCTTTTTCCATGGCCTCGGGCTGGGCCGACAGGGCCGCGAGCCCGGCCTCGGTCAAACCCTCCTCGCCCCGGCGGGCGGCGGAAATGATCCGGTAGGCCAGAAACTCGGCCCGGCTGACTTCCCGCGACTCCGACTCGATTAATATGTCCCAGTAATCCCTCATCTCTTCCAGAGCGGGGTCGTCGGCCGGCTCCTGGAAATCCGTGCCGGTGAGAGTCAGCCACAGGCGGCCGTCGTGGAGCATAAGGGTCAGGTCCAGAGGCTGGGCGTTGACGCTGAAACGATGCCGGGGCCCCAATCTGATTGAAGCGCCGCCGTCTTCATATAGCTCCGTCTTGTCGCGCAGCCCCCGCAGCGCCTGATCCTGAGCCGCTTTGAAGCGGGCCTCGATGTCGTCGGCCCTGACGGAATCCTTCAACTCCCGAAGACGTTCGGCCAGTTCCCGCACTTTGCGGCTCATGGGGTCGGCGGCGAAAAAAGCGTTGACCTCTTCGACCGAGACGAATCGCGCGGCGCGGCGGGACAGCGTCTCCAGAATGCGCGCGGCGGAATTGGACAATGAGCGGGCCCGGCGTTGGCGCTCGTCCACAAGGGCGCGCTTGTGTCCCTCGAAGGTCTCTAAAAGCTCGTCGCGCTTCTGGAGGATGTCGTTTAAAAAATTCTCCTGCCCGCTGAAGCGGCTCTCCAGTTCTTCCAACTGCAAAAGCAGGCGCGACAGCTCTTCGTCGCAACGTTCCGGGTCTGTGGCCGAAGACAGGGCCGAAGCCACGGCCTGACCGAAGAGTTTGAAGCTGGCCCCGAACCGGGCCGCGTTTTCCGCCTCGCCCAATTCGCGCCGTCTGGCCCCCAGACGCGCGCGCGCCTGATTGACCCTGGCGAAGAGGCCGGATATCTTTTCGATGACCGCGGTCTGTCGCCCGGCATCCTCGAAAGGAACAGCGGACATGAGGGCGGACAACACTTCAAGTTCGCCGGCCATTTTTTCCAGACCGTCCCCGGGCGCGGCCAGGGCGTAGACTCCGGCCGCCTCGGCCGTTTGCTGTTCCAGCACGGTCAGGGCCGAGTTAAAAGGCGCCAGCGCCTTTTCAGCGGTCATGAAAGCGGCCGCGCCGCGCGCCACCTCGTCTTCGCGTTCCTTAAGGGCGGTTTCAAGCTTGTCCGCCTCGGCCAGGTCCATGTAGCGCATGGCGCGCAAGGAAATGAGGCGGCCGCGATGGCGGTGAATGCGCTCCAGGGCCTCGGAAAACTCGCGGATATTGTCCCAGCCGTCCGGGATGAGCGTGGAGAAAAGGTCCTTCTGGGCCGAAGCGGCCTCGCGGAGATTCCGGGCCGACTGGCTGCGGATGCTCTCCACTTTCTCATATTCGTCAATCACCAGCTCGGCGGTTTTGGCGATTTCGCGCAGAAGGCCGGCCACCTTGAAGTTCTCTTCATCCTTCATCCAGAAATAGTCGTCAAAGAGTCTTCTGGCGTCCTGGCTCAACTTGGCGTAAAGGCTCGAAGACACGCGCTCGGCCCTGGTCTCCCGGGCCAGGTTATAAAGGTCGGAGACGCCGCGCACCAGGTCGGCGTTGCCGACGCGCGCCAGAATAGTGTTGCGGCGTTTCTGGCGATCCGCGTATTCAGGCGTATAAAACGGCGTCGCCCAGATCTGCATGGGATGAACGCGGGCGGCTTCCTCGCTTTGGTCTTCAAAAAGAAGCATGCGGCCGTCTTCCATGATCGTATAGCCATGGCCGACAATGGGCGCCGACAGGGCGCGTTCGATGAGATTGTAATTGAAAAGAGCCAGGCGGCCGGCGACGGGCTCATAAAAGACGTAGAGCACGTCCTCGCCGTTGGGCGATTTGCGCATACGCCGCAAAAGCATGCCCTCCATGGGCTGATCGAATGTTTTGCATTCGCCGTTCTGCAGGTAATAGCCGCCGGGAAAAATGAGGCCATGGTCTTCGGGCAGTTGGATGCAACTCTGGCCTATGGCGTCGAGGCGGCGCACGTCGCGGGTCAGCGTATTGTAGATCAGATAGCGCCGGATCGTCTCGCGATAAGGCAAAATCTTCATGAGAATCAGGCGGCCGACCCGCGCATATTCAATCTGGGCGTCGTCAAGGGACTGGGTCTTATCCAGCACGTCTTCACGATAAACGCCCAAGCCGTCTTCGGTGTTGTTTTCCAGCTTGACCGTCAAATCCCCGCCGATCGTTTCCACAAAAACTGCGTCCAGAATATTGACGTGCGGATGACGCCCATGAACCGTGTTTTCCCGCCCGGTGCGAACCCATTCAAAATCATGGGTCGGGGGCAGCTTTATGTCGCGCTCGCCGCGGTTGTCGATGTAGGCGACGACGTTGCCGTCCGGGGATACGGACCAGCGGAAAACACGCACGTCGCTTATCTTGGCCCCGTTTTGAAAACTGGCCAGGAGTTTGCCGTCCCACACGGAAAGCTGAAGCAGAGTCGCGCCC
>JAISRV010000138.1 GCA_031273445.1 Candidatus Adiutrix sp.
TCAACCAGTCGCTTCGCTCCGTCGCCCCTCTCCGGGGACGACCGGCTTTTTAAATATATTCGCCTACAAGGCCTTGGCCGGCTGGGTCGTAGCTGGGCAAAAAATGCGATTTTTGCCTAGCGGGCGAGTTTATCGCCCTCTCAACCAGTCGCTTCGCTCCGTCGCCCCTCTCCGGGGGCGACCGGCTTTTTCAATATATTCGCCTACAAGGCCTTGGCCGGCTGGGTCGTAGCTGGGCAAAAAATGCGATTTTTGCCTGGCGAGCGAGTTTATCGGCCTCTCAGCCAGTCGCTTCGCTCCGTCGCCCCTCTCCGAGGGCGACTGCTTGTTAAATGTATCGGTCGGAGTTTGGGGCAAGTGAAGCTTTTTTTAGTTAAAAAAAGCTTCATCCCGGCCTTGCTTTCGCCTTCATCATAGGCGAGTAAAGGCCTGCATAAAGCCCTTAAAGTTATTTAAAAATTATTCATGACCCGCCTAAACGGCCTAAAAAAAATAAGACATTTTTTTAAGTCCAACTTAAGCTTTGTCTGAAGCGGGGCGCTTATGCTATAAATAAAGGGCGGAGGGCCGCAACTAATGACCGGGGCCAGGCAAATCATTCATCTTGATATGGACGCCTTCTACGCCTCCGTCGAAGCGCTGGACGACCCGTCTCTGGCCGGTCGGCCGGTCGTCGTCGGCGGGCTGGGCCGCCGCGGCGTCGTCTCCACCACTTCATATGAAGCGCGAGCCTTCGGCGTTCATTCGGCCATGCCCATGGCCGCGGCTCTGCGTTTATGCCCAAACGGGGTCTATCTTCAGCCGCGCCATCGCCGCTACCAGGAGATATCGCGGCAAATCATGGATATTTTCCGCCGCTACACGCCCCTGGTGGAACCGCTCTCGCTTGATGAAGCCTTTCTGGACGTCTCCGCTTCACTGCGCCTGTTCGGCCCGGCGGCGGATATTGCCCGCCGCATTAAACGGGAAGTGCGGGCCGAGACGGGGCTAACCGTCACCGCGGGCGTGGCCGCGCAGAAACATCTGGCCAAAATCGCCTCCGGCCTGGACAAGCCTGACGGCCTGACGGTGGTCGAGCCCGGAGGCGAGCTGGAATTTTTATGGCCCCTGCCGCTTAACAAAATTTGGGGCGTCGGCCGAATAATGCTGAAAAAGCTTCAGGACCTGGGGCTGACCACCATCGGCGACCTGGCCGCGCTGGACGGCGAGTTTATGGCCAGGCGCTTCGGCCGGACCGGGGCGCATCTGTGGAATCTGGCCAACGGGCGGGACGAGCGCGAGGTTGAGCCGGAGAGTTCGGCGAAAAGCGTCGGCGCCGAAGAAACTTTCCCCTATGACCTGGCCAGGCCAGACGAAGTCAAAACCGCCCTCTTGGCCCAAGCCCTGGAGGCGACGGCCCGTCTGCGGCGCGGCGGGCTACGGGCCAGAACCGTCACCGTTAAATTTCGCGACGGCCAGTTCCGCACTAAAACCAGGGCCAGAACCCTGCCCGCCGCGACCGACCTGCGCGACGATATCTGCAAAGCGGTTCTGGAGCTGTATGAAAAAGAAAAACCGTTCCTCGGGGCCATGCGCCTTCTGGGCGTCACCTTAAGCGGCCTGAAGGCGGCCGTGGAAACGGCCGCCGCCCCGCCGCCAGCCCAGGCCTCGCTCTTCGACCCTCCAGCCGAAGCCGCCCCGCCGCCCGCTGAGAAATCCGCCCGGCTGAATCAGGTTCTGGACGCCCTGGCCGATCGCTTCGGCCCGGACGCGGTCAGACCCGCCTCGCAGATCGGCCGAAAAATTTCTTAAGGCCAACGCAGCTGACTCCTTAATTATTGACAAGGGGATTTTTTTTGAATAAAATATCACAAAGTCGATCGTAAAAGAGTTGTATGCCGCGCCGCGCCGCCGGCCTGAATAAAAACTTGACATTTGCGGGTGGAGTGAAGCATATTAAAAAATTCGGAAACGTTTTTAAAGCTGCGGCCGGGCGGCAGTTCTCGGGTGTAAGCGAATATTTTAAAAAAGCAGTCGCCCCCGGAGAGGGGCGACGGAGCGAAGCGACTGGTTGAGGCGCCTAAAAGGCCCCTGGCTGGGCGAAAATCACATTTTTTGCCCAGCTACGACCCAGCCTGCCCAGCCGATCATTTACATTTAAAATTGTTACGGCCGGGCGGTTATGGCGCTGATTGAGATTCAGGGGCTGACGAAAACTTACCTAAGCGGCGGACGGATCGTTCAGGCCCTGCGCGGCGTGGACCTGACGGTTGAAGCCGGCGAGTGCTTCGGGGTCATCGGCCGCTCCGGCGCGGGCAAAAGCACGCTGATCCGCTGTCTGAACCGCCTGGAGCGCCCCACTTCCGGAACGGTGAGGCTCGACGGCCGGGACCTGACGCGACTGGACGAAGCCGGGCTGCGGCTGGCCCGGCGCGAAACGGGCATGATTTTTCAGCATTTCAACCTGCTGTCCTCGCGCACCGTTTCCGGCAACATCGCTTTCCCCATGGAAATAGCCGGCCGGCCGGCCGGAAAAATCGCCCCGCGGGTGCGGGAGCTTCTGGCCCTCGTCGGGCTGGAAGACAAAGCCGAAGTCTATCCCGCCCAGCTTTCAGGCGGCCAGAAACAGCGGGTCGGCATCGCCAGGGCCCTGGCCAACAGCCCCAAGGTGCTTTTATGCGACGAGGCCACCAGCGCCCTGGACCCGCAGACCACCAAATCGATTCTGGGTCTGATCAACGACGTTAAAAACCGGTTGGGTCTGACGGTGGTGCTCATCACCCACGAAATGAAAGTGATCACGGAAATATGCGACCGGGTGGCCGTGATGGAAGACGGGCTCATCATCGAGTCGGGCCCGGTTTTTGAAGTCTTTACCCGGCCTAGGCAGCCGACTTCGAAAAGGTTCGTGGAGGAAGTGATCAGCCGGCCCGACTCCCACGGCATAGAAGGCTATAAGCCCAAGGGCGCTCTGGTGCGGGTCTTCTTTCTGGGCCCCCACGCCGTCGACCCGGTGATCGCCGGCCTGAGCCGCCTCTTCGACGTCGAGCCTAATATTTTGCAGGGCCATATCGACCACATCCAGGGCGCGCCTTTCGGCATCATGCTGCTGGACCTGACGGGGCCGGAGGAAGAACGCCAGAAGGCCCTGGCCCACCTGGCCGCCCTGGAGCTGCAGGTTGAGGTTCTGGGCTGACGGCGATTCCCGGGCGCGGGCGGATATTTTTAAAAGCGGGTCGCCCCCGGAGAGGGGCGACGGAGGACGCGACTGGTTGAGAAGCCGACAAGGCCCCTCGCCAGGCAAAAATCGCATTTTTTGCCTGGCTACGGTCAGCCCCGACAAGGCTCCAAACCAAAATTTGGAAATAGCCCGACGCGACTGGCGGAGAGGCCGACAAACTCGCTGGCCAGGCAAAAATCACATTTTTTGCCTGGCTGCGGCCCAGCCCCGACAAGGCTTCAAGGCGGATATTTTTAAATGGAACTTATAGATTTATTATACCAAACTACGGGCTGGACCCCCACGCCCGGCTTATGGAGCCGGATAGGCAAAGCCTCCCTGGAGACGCTCTACATGGTCTCGGCCTCTTCGCTCCTGACCACTGTTTTCGGCGTGCCGCTGGGGCTTGTGCTGGTGGTGACCCGGCGCGGCCACATCATGGAGAGCCCGGTCTTCAATTCGATTTTCGGCGCGATCGTCAATGCGGTCCGTTCCGTGCCTTTCATCATTTTTCTGGTCTTCATCTCTCCGTTTACCAGGCAGCTGGTCGGAGCCTCCATCGGGCCGACCGCGGCCATCGTCGCCCTAACCCTGGCCGCCCTGGTCTTCATGGCCAGGCTGGCGGAAACGGCCCTGCTGGAAGTCGGCCACGGGGTCATCGAGGCCGCCCAGTCGGCCGGGGCCACCAACTGGCAGATCATCCGGCACGTGCTTCTGCCCGAAGCCCGCCCGGGCCTCATTCAGGCGGTCACCATCACGGTCATCAGCCTTATCGGCTATTCGGCCATGGCCGGGGCCATCGGCGGCGGGGGCTTGGGCGATCTGGCCGTGCGTTACGGCTACCAGCGCTATCAAATAGACATCATGCTCGTGACGGTCATAATCTTAATGGCCGCCGTGCAGGGCCTACAGTCTCTGGGCGACTACCTGGCCCGAAAATTCGACCGGCGGTTTTAACTCGCCGAATGGCCGCCGTTCAGGCCATACAGTCGCTGAGCGACTATTCACGCGCCGAGGCGCGGCGATATTTAACCGTCGCGCCGGCCCCAACCA
>JAISRV010000220.1 GCA_031273445.1 Candidatus Adiutrix sp.
GGCCTTGACGGAAGTCAGGCTCGTCCAGTCGCGGCGCACGGCCTCAAGGTCTTCCGATTCGGGAATAATGTCGATTATGACCTCGGGGTCGAGAAAAATTACGGCCTCGCGGGAAAGGCGGGGGAAGGCCAGGGGGCCGTGATAGACGTTGAGGCCGCCGGCCAGGTCTATCAGCTGGCTGAAGAAGCCGTCCTGCCCGACCGCGTTTATTTCGGTTATGTAGCCCAGGCCCTGGTATGAATGCATAATGGAAAACAGGACTTTCGGTTTTTCGCGCCCGGCCGCCCGCTGTCGGGCCAGGGCTATGCTTTGGTCCAGCCGGGCCAGGATCGCGGCCGCCTCTTCCTGCCGCCCGGAGGCCTGGCCCAGTTGAACGATGGTTTCCATCAGGCCTGAAAGGGAGCGGGTGTCGAGGGGCATCACCGTCAAACCCAGCCGTTCAAGGTTGTTTTTATTGGCTATTTTATCAATCGGCAGGGCCACCAGGTCCGGCTGCTGCCGGAGCACCGCCTCCAGGTTGACCTCGCTGAAACCGGCCACCACGGGCTTTTGGCGCACTTCCGGCGGATAACGGCAAAATTGGGTGACCCCGACGACCCTATCGCCCAGGCCTATGGCGTAGAGGGTTTCGGTCACGCTGGGGGCCAGCGAGACGATGCGCCGCGGCTCCCGCGGCTGTTCCGGCGGCCTGGCGTAGTCGGCCAGCCGCTGATGCGCGTGGGTGGTCAGGACCAGGCCCAGGCCGAACAGCCCGGTCAGGGCCAGCTTTTTCGCCAAACCTTTGGTCATCGCTTCGCCCCCGAAACCAAACCCTTAGTCATCGCTTCGCCCCCGAAAAAAGACAAAAAAATAGCGTCATGACAAACCACAACGCCGTTTTTATTGCGGAAAAATCCGGCGGCCGGCCCGGCCGCTGGACGATATGACCCGGGCGGTCAGCCCGGTTCAGGCAGGTCTTCTGGCTCCCGGTCAACAAACCAGCCCGCGCCTTCTCTTCTCCGTCGCAGAGAAAATGGCCGACCCTTGGAGGTCAGGCGGGGGTTCTACCGGTTACAGCGGCGGCGCCGCGACGGTTTTTCACCGTCTTCCCTTTTCAGCTCCCTTAAGGAACCACCTTGTAGTAAATATTTACCACAAAACCCCCGCCTTTGCAAGCCGGGCTATTTTAAAATGTAGTATGGTCGGCTGGCGGGGCAATATCCCCCGGCCACCATTGCGGGGCTCCGCCCCGCGCCCCGCCAGGGGAGGGCCTACGCGGCCCTGCCCTGGACCCACCCGCGCCAGGGGCTCCGCCCCCTGGACCCCCAGGGGTGTGCAACCGCCGCCGCAACTCGCCTGCGGCTCAGACAAGCGGCGGCGGGCGGGGCTTTCTACCCATGTTGGCCGCGAGCGGTTTCTGGTCGGCCGGGGCGGGGCTGTCGGCCCCGGCCGACCAGAAACCGCCCGCCAAACAAGCGACTGCGGATCGGATGCGGGAGCATCCGGGGTCCAGGGCTCTGCCCTGGTGGTTAGGGGGGGTAGAGGCCGGGATAGTATTTTCCGGGATAGGGGTTGTCGGGGCGGCCTTGGTAAGGCGGGCGTTTGTTGATATGGCGCCCGGGGCGGTTGTAGCGGCCGTAGCCTTTGTGTTTGGAGCCGGGCCGGCGCATAGCCAGGTCGCCGGCTTTGCCTGTTTCGCCGAAATAAATTTTATCGCGCGTGCTGTCATCAAGGCCGACGGGCACGTTGGCCAGGCCATAGTCGTGGATTTTTTCCCAATATATCGCCGCTTTCATCAGGACGGCGCGCTGTTGGGGCGTGCCGGGGCGGGCGCGCAGAAAGCCGTCTTTTATGGCTCTGGCGGTATCCTGATTTTTGGGGTAATTGCGAAAAAAATCGTAGCCTGTGTTCCAGAGGGCGGCCTCGTTTTGGGGACTAAGGGTCATCCGCCGCTCCAGCTCGTCGCGAACCGCGGCCGTGGTCAGAACCTGGCCCATAGGCGTATAGGCGTTGCGGACGGTCGCCGCCGGCTGAGCCGCGGCCGGAGCGGCCATGAAAACGACGGCCAGCCATAGCGACACGGCCGCCCGAACCTGAAAGCGGCAGGCAGCGCCCGGGGCGGGCTTAAACTTCAACATGACTTCTCCTTAGCGGGCCGGGGCGGGCGGCCCCTGAAATGGCCAAGTCTGCCGAACGGAACAAATGCGCGATGAAATAAAAAAATGAAACAAAAATAGGCGAATATTTTTAAAATGTGGTCGCCCCCGAAGAGGGGCGACGGAGCGAAGCGACTGGTTGAGGTGGTTAAAAGGCCTCTCGCTGGGCAAAAATCGCATTTTTTGCCCAGCTACGAACCCGCCGGACAAGCCGATCATCTACATTTATAATTGCTGAAATAAAATCATTTTTTGGGGGGCAGGATAGTGTTGCCCGAATTCGCCTTCAGGAGGGGCCGCGCTTTAAAGACCACTTCCGAGGCCGCGCTTTTTTCCAGGTCGATATCGATATTGGCCACATCTATATGGTCTATATCCAAAGGTTCGTCTTCCGGTTTGTCGATGGAGCTGAGGTCCATCAGTTCGTCTTCGGACATGGGCCCGGAAGTTAAATCCGCGGGCTGGTGGGTCGTCTGCTCATCCGGCAGAATTTCCACCAGCACGGCCGTGACCGCTTCCCTGCCCATGAAGCTGGGGGGCCGCAACAGGGGCAGCCGCGTCATGCGGGGCCTTTTTTCCGGGTTAACGGCGATTCCGCCCGTGGGTTTGACCTCAGCGGGCGGCTCTTCCGGGGGCCTAGCCCTGGCGGCGGCCCTGGCCTCGGCCTTGGCCTCATCGGCGCCGCCCCCCGTTTCGCCGCCCTGGCGCAAGCGCTCAACCGCCCTTTCGGAGACTTCCGCCCTAGCCTGCTGAGCCACCAGGGAATCGGCCGGGATGATGTTGGTCACGTCGGGCGCCGGGGGCCTGGGCAAAGGGGGGTGGTCTTTATAATAGGCCTTCTCGTCGCTGACGGCGGCCGACAGACGGGCCAGGGCGGCCCTGGCGGCGGCGCCGATGGGGTCGTCCCCGGAGACGGGGTTCCCGGCCGGCGGGGGAAAGTCGCCGTCGGCTTCAAGCTCTTCTTCCACATTCACGGATGTAACTTCGCTCAAGGCCTCTCCTCCTGTCTCCTCAAAAACGCCGGCCGCGCCGGCCGCGGCGTCTTCAAGATCCGGCCAGGCCGCGCCGGCGGCGGTGTCTTCAATGCCGACGCCGGGGAAACGTTCCGCGGTTTCCGCGGCTGGGCCGTCGATGTCGATGTCCCGCGTCAGCTCGTCCAAGCCTTCAAAAAAGTCCGCCGACTGGTCATCCGCCGGGACCGGTTCCCGCGGCAGGCCGGCCGCCTCGGGCTTTTTTGTTTCGCCAGTTTTTGTTTCGCCAAGCTCGTCGGGTTCAGCCGCGGGCTGAGCCGCGGGCTGAGCCGCGGGCGCAACCGCGCCGGCTTCCCGCAAATAAGCTTCTATGGCCTCGTCATCGTCTTCCAGACCCGCCTCAAACCCGGCTTCCGTTGCGCCAGGCTCGTCAGCCTCAGCCTCAGCCGTAACCTCAGGCTCAACCGCGGGCTGAGCCGCGGGCGCAGCCGCGGGCGCAACCGCGGGCGCAACCGCGCCGGCTTCCTCCAGATAAACCTCGCCGTCCTCCAGCAAGCCCGCCTCAATATCATCATCATCATCGTCGTCGTCGTCATCGGCGGCTAGAATACGCTGAACTTCGTCGGAAAGTTCATAAGCCGCCGCGAGCGGAACGTCCGCCGCGGGCGGAACGTCCGCCGCGAGCGGAACGTCCGCAACCGGCACAGTGATGAACGGGCCCTGGCCTTCCCGTTCTTCCTCATCCGCCGCCCATGGGCGGGGCGGGTCTTCCTCATCCGTCGCCCATGGGCGTGGCGGGTCTTCCTCATCCGCCGCCCATGGGCGGGGCGGGCTGATGCGCACTTCGATCAGGCTGGCGCCCGGCTGGATGCGAACTTCTATGACCTCGCCCCCGGAACTGACCTTAACTTCGAAATTATTCTCCGGAGGCGACACCCGCACCTCCACGAGGCTGTCCGGGTGCGGCACTTTCACCGCCACCCGGGCGGCCGGCTTGTCGGAATCGATATGGGAAGACATGATTCTGGCCTCACGAAAAAGTTCAGTTCTTGATTATTATCGGCTTCGATGGACAAACACTTGAAAATTTGAAAGATGCCGGCCTTTTTGCTATAATGGGGCCATAGGTGTAATCCGCCGCGTCAACTTTCAAATTATTATACGACATTACAAGGATAGAAGCAAAATGAGCAGAGCAAAAATCGCGCTTTTGGCTTGGCTGCGATCAGCCCCGACCAGCCTCCGGGCCAAAACGGGAATCGTCGGCTTAAGCCTGACCGTCGCCCTGGCGCTGATTGCGTCGGCCGGCCTCAGGCCGCCCGACGCCGAAGCCGAAGTGCTGGCCCAGGTTCTGGCCGTGCGGGATGCAGCCGCCGCCAAAGCCGAAGCCGAGCGACTGTTCAACCTGGGCGTGCCGGCTTTGGCCCGGGCCGAGGAAGCGCCCGGGGCAGGGCTCTGGCATCGCGTCTATGTCGGCCCCTTCGACAGCGAGGCCGAAGCCGCCGCCGCCGCCGGGCAGCTCCAGCGACAGGGCCTCATAAAAGATTTTGTGGTCAAGGCGGCCGAAAGGCCGGCCGCCGCCGCTTATGAGGGCCCGCCCGCCATAGGGGGCTCGAACGCGCCGCCGCCGGCGGAACCGGCCCCGGCTCCGACGCGGGCCTCCATCCCCACTTATGGCGAACCGGTCGCCCCGGAAATGGCCCGGGAACTGGGCCTGGACGACGCCGCCGCCCCGGCTGTAGCCGCCGCCCCGGCTGTAGCCGCCGCCCCGTCCGTAGCCGCCGCCCCGGCCGTAGCCGCGAGCCTGCCGACTTACGGCGAGGCGGAGGCGCGGCCCCAGGCCGAAGCCAGCCCCTTCAAAGCCGGCCAAGACCTGCCGGGGCTGGCGCCGGCAGACCCGCTTCCCGCCTCTGGCGGAGCTGAAGGCGAGCCGGCGGCCGGAGCGGCCCCAGCCGGAACCCTTTCAGCCGGAACCGCCCCAGCCGGAACCGCCCCAGCCGGAACCGCTCCGGCCGTGACGGAAACCCCGGCCGCTTCCGGCCGGGGCAAAATCATCCCGGCCAAACCCGTCGGCCCGATGAAGATACAGGGCTTCAGCATCCTGACCGATCTTTCCTCCAGCATGCGGCGCCTGGCCGGCTGCCGGGGCCTGGTCAAAGAAGAGGCGGTCGCCGCCATGCTGCGTAAAATGAACCGCCGCATCCCCAGCCACCCCTATAAGGCCGCCTTAAGGGTCTTCGGCTATAAAAACGCGGTCACCCGCCGCGATTTCACCACCCTCTATTACGGCCCGGAGGCCTATGACCGGGAAGCCTTCGAAACAGCCATCGCGCGTCTGGTCGCGGCCGACTCGGTTTCGCCTTTCGGCGCGGCCCTCGCCGCCGCCGACGACGAACTGGCCGTCATGGGCGACCCCAAGGTCATATTGATGTTTTCCGATTTTGAGGAATCGGCCGGCGGCGGAACGCCCGTGAAAAACGCCGGGGCGGCCCGGCGGCGTTATGGCCAGGCCCTGACCATCCACACCTTTTATATTTCAAGGCAGAGCGCCGCCGCCAAACTGGCCCGCGACATCGCCGAGGCCGGCGGCGGCAAGGCTTACGACATCTGCGCGCTTTTAGCCGACGGAGAGGCCTTCGAACGGATGATGATGGACATATTCGGCCCCAGCGACGAGCCGGCCTGCGCCGATAATGACGAAGACGGGGTCTGCGACAGCCGCGACTTCTGCCCCAATACGCCCATCGGCGCGCCGGTCGATGAGCGCGGCTGCTGGATCGCCGCCTACTCCCAGTTCTTCGATTTCGACAAAGCCGTGGTCAAAAGCGCCTTTCTGCCGCGCATAGAACACGCGGCCGGCATACTCCTCCAAAACCGGCAATTGCCGCGCGTGACCATCGCCGGGCACACCGACAATGTGGGCGCCGATCAATACAACCTCGACCTCGGCCGCCGCCGGGCCCAGGCGGTCATGGACCTGATGGTCAAATACGGCGTGCCGGCGGAGCGGATGGTCGTGGAGTCGTTCGGCAAAACCAGACCCATAGCTGATAACGGCACGGAAGAAGGGCGGGCCAAAAACCGCCGGGTGGAGTTCCATATCGGCGACGTGCCCCCGGCCAGATAGGCTCAGGGCCCTCTGGGCGGCGACAGTTCTCAATAAAAGCAAGTCGCCCCCGAAGAGGGGCGACGGAGCGCAGCGACTGGTTGAGAGGGCGACAAACTCGCTCGCCAAGCAAAAATCGCACTTTTT
>JAISRV010000229.1 GCA_031273445.1 Candidatus Adiutrix sp.
CGGGCGGATTCAGCCAAAGTGGTCATTCTGGCCATGACCGCCAACGTTTTTAAGGAAGACGTCCAGGAAGTCATGAGCGCCGGCATGAACGGCTATATCGCCAAACCCATCAAACACGAGGTTTTCCTCAGCACCATCCGCAAATCCCTGGCCAAGGGTTCCTGAGGCTTCCTTTAAGCAAATTTCAAAAAATACATATCAAAATGATACGATTCTCATTTCAATAGCCGCATTAATGCGGCCGTTTTTTTTATTTTGTATTAACATATCGATAATGTTATTAAAAAATAATGAGTTGACTTGAATGAAAATTAGCCCGGTAATTGCTTATAAATAGATCGGCCCGGCCGTCGGGCCAATGTCCTGTTTGGTTGGAATTAACCGCATCCGCAGCTAAGACAATATAACCGGCCCGGCCGGGCCGTCACAGGAGCCAGACCATGAGCGATTTCAAGTTTATTCTCAACAAAAACCTCAAAAAGGCGGGGCAGGGGGCCGATCTGTCGCTTCTCGACGCCGAAACGGCCCGGGTGGTCGGCGATTTTCATAAAAGCTTCAGGGAATACCAAGTCACCCCTTTGGTCGACCTCAAGGCTCTGGCCGCCGATTTCGGCCTGGGCCGGATTTGGGTCAAGGACGAATCGCGCCGCTTCGGTTTGAACGCCTTCAAGGTTCTGGGCGGCGCCTTCGCCATCGGCCGCTATCTGGCGCAAAAGCTGGGCCGGGACATAAGCGGCCTGACGCGCGAGATTCTGGCCTCCGACGAGATAAGGGCGAAAGTGGGCCAGATTACCTTCGCCTCGACCACCGACGGCAATCACGGGCGCGGCGTGGCCTGGACGGCCCGGCAACTGGGCCAGAAAGCCGTAATTTATATGCCGAAAGGCTCGGCCCGGATTCGGGTGGAGCACATCCTGGCCGCCGGGGCCGAATGCCGCGTCACCGACATGAATTATGACGACACCGTGCGCATGACCGAGGCCAAAGCCAGGGAAAACGGCTGGGTCGTCGTGCAGGACACGGCCTGGGAAGGTTATACTGAAATACCGACCTGGATCATGCAGGGCTACATGACCCTGGCCGTGGAAGCCCTGGAACAGATCAAAGCCGCCGGCGAGCGCCGCCCCAGCCATCTTTTCCTTCAGGCCGGCGTCGGCTCTTTCGCCGGGGCGACGCTGGGCTTCATGGCCGCGGCCCTGGGCGACGATATGCCCATAACCGCCATCGTCGAGCCGCAAAAGGCGGCCTGCATCTTCAATTCCGCCTCCGTGGGCGACGGCCGGCCCCACCCGGTCGGCGGCGCAATGGACACCATCATGGCCGGCCTGGCCTGCGGCGAGCCGAGCCTCATCAGCTGGGGCCTTCTGCGCGACTACGCCTCGGCTTACATCTCCATGCCCGACTTCGTGGCGGCCAACGGCATGCGCATTCTGGGCGCCCCCCTGCGCGGCGACGCGCCTGTAATTTCCGGCGAATCAGGGGCCGCCGCCGCCGGGGCCCTGGAGTACATCATGAAACGCCCTGAAGCGGCCGAACTCAGAGAGGCCCTGAAACTTGACGGCGACTCCAAAGTGCTCCTCATCAGCACTGAAGGCGACACCGCCCCTGAAATTTATCGGGACATCGTCTGGTTCGGCGGCTTCGCCGACGGCGTTCCGGACAAATAAGCGGAGATTCCGCAAAACGCCGGAAGGGGTGCGAAATGACGGCATTCATTCTAAACGGCCTTAAGGTCGACGCGCCGGACGATTTGAACCTGTTGGAATATCTGCGTGAAGAGGCCCGGCTGACTTCAGTGAAAAACGGCTGCAGCGAAGGCGCCTGCGGCGCCTGCATGGTGCTGGTGGACGGCAAGGCCCAGCGGGCCTGCCTGTTCAAAGTCTCCAGGCTGGAAGGCAAAAGCGTTCTGACCGTGGAGGGTCTCTCCGACCGGGAAAAAAACGTCTTCGCCCATGTTTTCGGCGAAGCCGGCGCGGTTCAGTGCGGCTTCTGCATTCCGGGCATGGTCATGAGCGCCAAAGCCCTTTTGGACAAAAATCCGGCCCCCTCCAGGGCGGAAATCAAAGAAGCCATTAAATTCAACGTCTGTCGCTGCACCGGTTACGTCAAAATAGAAAAAGCCGTGGCCATGGCCGCGGAATATTGGCGCGACGGGCTGAAACAGACGCCGGACGATCACCAAAAACTCGCCGGCCTTCTGGGCGAGCCCATCCACCGGGTCGACGCGGCGGCCAAAGTTCTGGGCCTCGGGCTGTACACGGATGATTTAAAGCTGCCCGGCATGCTCTATGGCCGCGCCCTGCGCCCCGCCGCGCCTCGCGTTTTGATCAAAAAAATAGACGTCGACGAGGCCAAAAAAGCGCCCGGCGTGATCGCCGTCATGTTGGCCGGGGATATTCCCGGACAGCGTTTCCTGGGGCATCTGCCCCATACCCACGACTGGCCGGCGCTGATCGCCGAAGGAGAGGAGACCCGCTACATAGGCGACGCGCTGGCTTTGGTGGCCGCCGAAAGCAAAGCGGCGGCCAATGCCGCCCTGAAGCTGATCAAAGTCGACTATGAGGAACTTAAGCCTCTCTCCAGCCCGCGGCTGGCCCTGGCTGAAGACGCTCCCAAAATTCATCCCCGGGGCAATATTCTGCAGGTGGAGAAGCTGTATCGCGGCCACCCCGAAGAGGCCATAAAAAATTCCAGATATGTGGTCTCCAACACTTTTGAGCTGCCTTTCACCGAACACGCCTTTCTGGAGCCGGAATGCGCGGTGGCCCTGCCGGACGGCGACGGGGTGATGCTTTACACCGGCGGCCAGAGCGTCTATGACGAGCGGCGCGAATGCGCCCATGTGCTGGGCCTGCCGCCGGAAAAAGTGCGAGTGCGCAGCATGTTGGTGGGCGGAGGCTTCGGCGGCAAGGAAGACATGAGCGTGCAGCACCACGCGGCTCTTTTGGCCTGGAAGACCCGGGCTCCGGTCAAGGTGCTGCTGACCCGCCAGGAAAGCATCAACATTCATCCCAAGCGCCACGCCATGAACGTGGAAATGACCACGGCCTGCGACGAAAAAGGCAGACTGACGGCCATGCGCTGCCGCGTCGTCGCTGACACCGGCGCCTACGCCTCCCTGGGCGGCCCGGTTTTGCAGCGCGCCTGCACCCATGCCGCCGGCCCTTACAATTATCAGAATGTGGATATAATCGGAACCGCCGTCTACACCAACAACCCGCCGGGCGGCGCCTTTCGCGGCTTCGGCGTGACCCAGACCGTCTACGCCACTGAATGCAACCTCAATCAACTGGCCGCCCTGGCCGGCCTTTCGGATTGGAAAATACGCCATCTCAACGCGCTTAGGCCCGGCGACGTCATGCCCAACGGCCAGATCGCCGACGACGGAACCGCCCTGGAGGAGACGCTGTTGTCGGTGAAAGAAGAGTACGAAAAAGCGCCTCTGGCCGGCATCGCCTGCGCCCTGAAAAATTCCGGCGTGGGCGTGGGGCTGCCCGACGCCGGGCGCTGCCGACTGGAAATCATCGACGGCCAAGCGCATGTCTTTACCAGCGCCGCCTGTATCGGCCAGGGCATGGCCACAGTGCTGACCCAGATGGTGGCCACCTACGCCGGGCTGGACTGCCGCCAGATCACGGTCGCGCCGCCCGACACCAAAAACAGCCCGGATTCAGGCACCACCACCGCCTCGCGCCAGACCCTTTTCACCGGCGAAGCCGCCCGGCGCGCGGCCCTCAAACTGAAGGAGGCTCTGGCCGGCCGCGATCTGGCCGAACTTGAAGGCCGCGAGTTTTACGCCGAATACCTGGGCGAAACCGACCCCATGGGCTCCCCCAAAGCCAACCCCGTCAGCCATATCGCTTACGGCTACGCCACTCACCTGGTGCTCATGAACCCGGAAAACGGCCTTATCGAAAAAATTATAGCCGTGCACGACGTCGGGCGGGTCGTCAACCCCCAGGCCCTGGAAGGCCAGATCGAAGGCGGCGTCGTCACCAGCCTGGGTTACGCCCTGACCGAAGACTACCCTCTGAAGGACTGCGTGCCCCAGGCCAAATTCGCCAGCCTGGGCCTTTTTAAAGCCCCGGCCGTGCCGCCCATAGAAACGCGCTATCTCGGCAAAGCCTGTTCCATATTGGCCGGCGGGGCCAAAGGCGTGGGCGAAATATCAGCCATTCCCGCCGCCCCGGCCGTCCAGGGGGCCTACTATAAACGCGACGGCCTCTTCCGCGCCAAACTGCCCCTGGAAAACACCCCCTACAGCCGCAAAAACCCCGCCGGCGCTTAGGCCGCGCGGGCCGCCGGATGCTCCGCATCCTGGCCGTGGGAGGCTTGTTAGGCGGGCGGGTTTTGGTCGACCGGGGCTGGCGGCGCCCCGGCTTGAAAGAATCGCGGACGAACCGTATTTTCACGTTGGCAGTAAAGTATTTCGTAGTTAAGTCCCTACAGACTGACGCACACCGATGTTACTGGTGCGAAACTCGAGACCCCGGCCCCTTCAGGCCGGGGTCTCGACCGTAGTTACTTGAAAGGGGATGCAAACCCCTTCCAAGTCCGTTTTGAGCGCAGGCATGTATGCTTGTCGCCAATTACTTGCTGACCTGGCTTTCGCCAAGAATTCGGGTCAGTACGGTCTCGTATATTTCCAGAGGCGCCGTGACATTGGTGTACAGTTCGAACTGT
>JAISRV010000231.1 GCA_031273445.1 Candidatus Adiutrix sp.
CCGGCGAGGGCGCCGAGGTAGGCGGCTTCTTCCATGGGCAGGAAAGTGAACAGCTTCAGCAGGCTCGCGGTTTGCTGATCATCGGTGTTGCGCCAGAACTGGTAAAAGTCGTAGACGGAGGTTTTGTTTTTATCCAGCCAGACGGCGCCGGCGCTGGTCTTGCCGAACTTGGCCCCTGTTTTGGGATCGAGCAGGAGGGGAATCGTGAGGGCGAAAGCCTGGCCGCCGCCCAGGCGGCGGATGAGGTCCACTCCGGCGAGGATGTTGCCCCACTGATCCTGGCCGCCCATCTGCAATTTGTTGCCCTCCTGTTTGTAGAGCATCCAGAAATCATAGGCCTGCAGGAGCATGTAATTGAATTCCATAAAGGTCAGGCCGTCTTCCAGGCGGCTTTTGTAGCTTTCGGCGGAGAGCATGCGGTTGACGGAGAAGTGTTTGCCGACGTCGCGCAGAAATTCCAGATAATTCAGATTCAGCAGCCAGTCGCTGTTGTCGACCATGAGAGCCTTGCCGCCCTTGTGGAGACTGATGAATTTAGCCGCCTGCGGACGGATGCCCTCCATATTTTTGAGAATGGCCTGGCGGGTCATGAGCTGGCGCAGTTCGCTGCGCCCGCTGGGGTCGCCGATCATGGTGGTGCCGCCGCCCATAAGGGTGATCGGGCGGTGACCGGTGCGGTCAAGCCAGGACAGGGCCATCATGGGCAGCATATGGCCGACGTGCAGGGAGTCGGCGGTGATGTCGAAGCCTATGTAGGCGGTGACCGTCTCTTTGTCGAAAAGCTCGATCAGGCCGGCCTCGTCGGAGCTCTGGTAGATATAGCCGCGTTCCTGGAGGATTTTGTAGGTGTTGCGTTCTGCCATCTTTCGATAATTCTCCTGTGGCGCCGCCGGCCGGCGGCGCTGTAAAGGACGGAATTAACCGCGCGCTTCGCTAGGCGCCGCAGCCGCAGCCGCATTCAGATTCGTCGTCTTCGTTCTCGCGTTTTTTGTCGAGGAGCCGCCAGGGAAAGAGGGGCTCGGCCTCGTCGGGGTCCTTGACCGGTTCGACCATGGCGCGGGAAGACTCTTCAGTTATGGATTCGATGAGGGCCTGCCGCTCATCGCCGATTTTCTTCAGTTCAGCGGCGTTTTCGGTTTTGAAGGCCCTTTCGGAAAGAGCCACGGCCCGGGCGCGGTCGCCCAGGACGACTGAAGTCTGGCTCAGCCAATCAAGAAAAGGCAGGGCTTCATCGTGGCCGTTCCACATTCTGCCGCCGAGCAGTTCCGCGTAAAAGAGGGAATCGTCATAGTCCGGCGGCTGTGGGCCCTGTTCCCAGAAAATGTTCGGGTCCGTGGGGCGGCAGCACAGGAAGTCGCCGGCATAGGGCGCGGTCACAAAGGCGCGGCGCAGCAGGGCGGCGGCCGAGGCATAGCGGCCTTCGCTCAGGGCCAGATAGCCGAGGCTGTAGTGGGCCTCAGGGTATATTTTTACATTTTTTTCAAGAAAATCACGCGCTTCTTCTATTTCTCCAGCCAGAATGAGCAGTTCGCCCCATTTGCGGCGGCGTTCGAATATGTCGCCCGGATCCATGATCATATGACGGCGCGCGGCCTCCAGGGCCTTACGGTATTCCTCCTGGTCCTCCAGAGCGTCCGCATGGCCGGCATGGCAGCGCAGATAGCATTGCACGTCGATATTGTTTGTTGCCAGGGGGCCGTTGAAATCCTCCGGGATAATTTTCTGGGCCGCCTTCAGACCGTTGGCGCGGCAGGCCTCGGCCGCCTTGTAGTCGTCGACGATGGCGTGGAGTTCGCCGGCCAGGAGTTGGGCGCGGAGAAAAAGCGGCTCTTTTCTCAGATGGGCCTTGATCGTTTTAAGGGCTTTTTTCACGGTGGTCGCGCCGCTGTCGAGATCGGCCACGATCCGCCTGAGTTCTTCGTCCAGCCTGTTGAATTCGGCTTCATCGGCGGGCAGGAATTCGCCCCTGCCGTTTTCGTCGACCGTAAATATGAGCATGATGTTTCCTTATTTCTTATATAGTTTTAAGACCATATCTTTATTATGATATCATGAAACGCTGTTCTTGCAAATCACAACCTAACATGGCGGCATAAAAGGCCGGCGTTCGCGGTTTTTCTTTTTTTAAAGAATCGCCGGCCGGGGGCCGATAAATAGACAGGGCCGCCATAAGGCGATTTGACGGCCTGGGAGGATGTTTATGGACGGAACGAGCAAAGGGCTGGACTTTAAAATTCCCTTTCAATTGACGAACACGCTGGTCGGACTCCGCAACGCCGCGCCTGACCGGGGCCGGCGCTTAAGTTCCATCGTCATAAAACTGGCCATCACCGAGCAGCAAGAGGCGCTCAGGGCGGCGGCCGAAGCCAGGGCCAACCAATTGATCGGCCAGAAGGTCGACGCCGTGGCCTGAAGCGGCCTTAGGCCGGGTCATTTTTTTTCGTTTATTTCATGGAGCTTAAGATACTTGGTCAGGGTGTAGCCCGCGTGGAGAAAACACAGCGCCCAGCACAGCGGGCCGCCTAAAAGCCCCAGGTTGAGGCAGAGCATTTTGGCGAAGCCCAGGGCGGCACGGATGACGGCCGTCAACGGCCCGGCGGTCTGGCCGCGCCCGGCCGCCTCCTCCGCCCAGGCCGCGGCGTAGCGATGTTGTTTTTTCAAATAGTGGTCGAAATCGCGATAGGTCAGATGGATAAGCCAGCCGCGCAAAGGCTGGGCCGGGCCTTCAAAAATCGGCCTTTCGTGAATCCGCCCTTCCCAGCGCACGGAGCCGGCGGGGAAGAGGCGGGGCACGCGGTCGGGCTTCAGCGGGCCGAAACGGTGACGGCGGCCGAAAGCGAAATTTTTGCGCCTGACGCTGCCGGCGCGGCCGGGGTTGGCCTCAATATGCCGGCGCGCCTCAGCCATGAGGCCCGGCGAAAAGCGTTCGTCGGCGTCGAGGAAAAATATCCAGTCGCCGGCGGCGGCCGATAAGGCGAAATTGCGCTGTTCGGCAAAGGAGTCGAGCCGGCGCCGCAAGATTTTAGCGCCGAACGGGCGGGCTTTTTCCAGGGTGGCGTCGTCGCTGAAGTCGTCGACCAGCACGATTTCGTCGGCCCCGTCGACGCTTTTCAGGCAGTCGACGATATTGGCGCTTTCGTTTTTGGTCAGAACGGCTATGGTCAGCCTGGCGCGGCCCGCCTGAGTCCCGGCAGTCATCCTGTCTCCTTCCGAAGGCGCGAAAACGGCTTAAAAAACCAGGCCCATGTTCTTTATTTCAGCGCGCGCCTCTTCATACATGGCTTCCCATTATGGTATGAACATTCGCATATTTCCAGGAAATTTCTGATCATGACTTCTCTCTTTGGGTTGGGAGCGCGTCCGGGCCGTAAAAAACGGTTGAGTATAGCCCGGCTTCCGTTGATTGTAAAGAGAAAAGACGACAAAAAACAAGGCCATTTTAGATCAGCAGCCAAAAAAGTCAGCCCGACAGGGCTGACGGAGCGAAACGACTGGCCCCAGAGCCGACAAACCCGCCCGCCAAGCAAAAATCGCATTTTTTGCTTGGCTGCGACCAGCTCCGACAAGGTTCCAGGCCAATATGCAAAAGGAAAACCTCCTCTGACGAAGAGGAGGCTTTCACTTGGACGGCGCAGTTAAGGAACTAACCGCGCGGAGCGCTATGACTTGGCTTTCCTGGCCAACATCTCGGGCAG
>JAISRV010000296.1 GCA_031273445.1 Candidatus Adiutrix sp.
TCGTGTTTGATGGGTTTGGCGATATAGCCGTTCATGCCGGCGCTCATGACTTCCTGGACGTCTTCCTTAAAAACGTTGGCGGTCATGGCCAGAATGACCACTTTGGCTGAATCCGCCCGCCCGGCGGCCCGAATGGCCCGGGTGGCGCTGACCCCGTCCAGGACCGGCATCTGCATATCCATCAAAATAAAGTCATAGTGGCCGGGGTCGGCGGCCAGATATTTATCCAGGGCCTCTTGCCCGTCGGCGGCCTGCTCGCTGACGACTCCCGCCCGCCGGAGGAAAGCGGCGGCAATGGTCCGGTTGATGTCGACGTCATCCACGATCAGGGCGGTCAGGCCGTCAAGATTCAGCTCTTCCGCCTGAGTCTCCTGACCGGGTTCGGGGCGGCCTTCGGCCAGACCGAACCAGACGTAGAAGTAAAAGCGGGCCCCGCCCTCGGGCCGGTTTTCCACATGAATGCGCCCGCCCATGAGCTCGACGATGTGCTGGCTGATGGCCAGGCCCAGGCCGGTGCCGCCGTATTTGCGGGAAATGCCGCTGTCGGCCTGCTCAAAGGGGGTGAAGGCCCGCGCCAGAAAATCCGGGGACAGGCCGATGCCGGTGTCGCTGACCTCGAATTTCAGGAAAACCCGCCCGCCCTCCTGATTGAGTTCATCTATATCCAGCCTGATCCCGCCCTCCTTGGGGGTGAATTTAATGGCGTTGCTGAGGAGGTTGAGGATGACCTGGGAAAGCTTCAAGGCGTCGCCCTGAAGGTCGAAAACCTTTAAAGCGTGATAATCGACCTTCAGGGTCTGGTTTTTAGCCCGGGCATTGCTCTGGACCGAATTGACGAGATTGTCCACAGTCTCCCTGAGGTTGAAGGGCTCTTCGGCCAGCGCCAGTTTGCCCTCCTCAATTTTGGAGAGGTCCAGCACGTCGTTCAACAGACCCAGCAGATGGTTGGACGACAAATCGATCTGATTGACGAAACTCTTGATCTCAGCCGGATCGTCGGATCTGCGGGCAAGTTGAACCATGCCGATGATGGCGTTCATGGGGGTGCGTATCTCGTGGCTGAGGTTGGCCAGAAAGCGGTTTTTGGCTTCAGCGTTGTGACGGGCCCGGTCAATGGCGGCCAGGTTGTTGACGATGGCGTTCATCTGCTGGGCGAAAACCATGAACGGGGAGAGGATTTCCCGGGGGGTGAAGTCGTAGAAGCGCTCCCCTTGATGGCTGACGCCGCCGATCATCAGCCCGGTCAGGCGCTTTTCGTTGTCGAAGAGCGGGGCGAAGAGCACATGGGCCAACCCCAGTTCCCGCCACATGGGGCTGAGCGCCGGAGACTCGAAGGCGGCCTGGCTGCGGGAGAATTTCCACAGTTCCTGTTCCTTCAGCCAGTCAGGAGGCAGGGTCAGGCTCTCCGGGGCGTCTTCCATATTGCACTGGCTGAGCAGCTTCAATTGATCGTCAAAGACATTGACCGAAAAAACCGCTCCCATTTCCACCTGGAAAATATCCACCACGCCTTCGGCGCTTCGGGTATAGACCTCGGCCCCATCATTGACGGCGAAGGCTTCCATGGCGTATCGGTGGATACGGGTGAACTGTTCGATCTGAGCGTCGACCTTGCTGCGGGCGTCTCTCAAGCGCTGTTCGGTCAGTTCGGCCCGGCTGGTCTTCTGCCGCAGCTCTTCCAGAATCCGCTTAAATTCGGCTATCTCCCGGTCTTTGTCAGCCATGCTCATAAATTTTTCCGCCTGCCAGGCCGGCTCTCTCCGCCTGATCCGCGCCTATTGCCGATACAGAGTCAACAGGGCGGTGGAATAGTTATGATAGGTGTTGCGGCCGCCTAGTTGGGCGTATTCGCCGAAACCGTACATGCCCAGCCAGGGCGGGGTCTGGCCGGTCTCGTCATTCAGGAAGGAATGCATCATGGCGATGATTTCGTCTTTGACCACCTTGTTGAACAGGAAGCGGCCACGGGCCAGGCAGTCGGTCTGGAAGACGGCCACGGGCTTTTTGCCGTTCATCCGGGCGCATATCCATTCCAGCGAGCGCCGCTGTTCGGAGAAAATCAAATCCTCGTCCCGGCTGGTCAGCCAGACTTCCAGGCCCTCCCTGGCCGTAACCGGATAATAAACCGCCCCGTCGGGGTCATATTTAGTGATGACCCGCAGGATGTGGGGGTTGCCGTATTCCTCGGCCAGTTCCTCCGGCAGCTTTTCGGCCAGGGCGCCCACCGGGATGGTGTCGCCGCAGAGGGAGCTGGCCGGGAGCGAGAGACGGCTGGCGTACTCGGCCCAGGCCGGCCGGCCGTCAAATTCCAAAATCCGGTGGCCGTCGACTTTGGTGGCCGTAAGCGGTTGCCCGTAAGCGGTGAAGCCGTGGGTGGCCCGGGTGACCGCCTTGAGCGTGGGGTCGGCCAGACCCACGGCCCAGGCGTCGTGTTCGCTCATGAGGCCGTCATAATACTGATAGTTGACCAGGCCCCGCATGTTATCGGAAGATGTGCCGCCGAAGATGTTGATCTCCTCGCCGAAGGTTTCGGTCAGGGCCTTCAGGACCAGGTCATTGGCTATGTCGATGCCCGGGCAGAGAAGATAGATGGCGGTGGGGGCCGGCGTTTTGGCTTTCAGGGCTCTGGCCAGTTCCAACCCTTTCTCATAGGAGTTATGCCCGTAAATATTCCGGACGCCGGCCACGCCATATTCTCCGGCCGGCCCGGAGATGGCCATCAGGGCCACGTCGCTCATTGATTCGCCCACCCCCTCCCGGCCGATGACCCCGCTGGCCGAACAGCCCAGCGCCACGGCCCCGGGCGCAAGTTTCTGAAGGGCGGCCCCGAGCTTGTCGAGCTTGTGCCCCAGGGCGCTGTTGATGATAAAAAGGCCGGCCTCTCCGGGTTTACCGTCGGGGAAGGCGATTTCCAAACACTCGGCCATGGCTCGTTCACTGTTGACGATGCGGGCGCTGGCGGAACTGAATTTGAGCATGTCAAGCCTCCTTTTCCTCAAAAATTGATGAACAGGCTCCGGGGTCTCCCTTAACGAAGTCTTCTATCTCCAGTCAATAGCACTTTATTGATTGTACCCCCAAGCAGATGAAATATCAAGATGACGAAAGATTTGCTTCGCCGTAAAACCCTCGTCCGAGCGCGAACGTCGGTTTTTTTTGCCTTTGACTGTGGTATGCCAATGGCTTACAATAGAAGCATGAGCATGTCGCCGCCCGTAACAGTCATAGAAACTCCGTCGTTCTTGCGCGACTCCAAAAAGCATTTGACTGACAATGAACAGGCCAATCTGAGTCAGGCCGATCGCAATGCTCTGAAAACGCTTTCAGCGATTCTGGTCGAACAGTACGGAGGCGACTTGTCATGAGCGGAAGCCGGATAATCAAAAGCATGAAAGAGGCGGCATCCATCGCGCGCGGCGAGATGCCCGCCGGTGCTTATCAAATTCACATTCCGCCGCAAGTGGACGTGAAGACCATTCGCCAGGGTCTGGGCCTTTCCCAGTCCGCTTTCGCGGCCAGGTTCGGACTGTCGCTCCATACGCTTCGCAATTGGGAACAGGGGAAAAGGCAACCTGACCCGGCGGCCAGAGCCTATTTGAAAGTCATTGAAAAAGCCCCCGAAGCGGTTTACGAAGCCTTGTCCGAGTGACGGAAGACAATGGAATTATCGCGGCAACGTAAGATCTCCCTGATCCGCCAGGCGGAGGCCCTGTGCCGTGAGCATGGCGCGTCCCTGCTTTTTTTGACGCTGTTCGGCTCAAGCCTTTACGGCACGGAAACGCCGGGGAAATCAGATCTGGATGTGCGCGGAATTTTTCTTCCCTCCAGAGAGGCCTTGGCCTTGAATAAGGCGCCCAGGAGCCTGCAACAGGCGACAAACGGCACGGGACGAATAAATTCCGCGGAAGATGTGGATATCGATCTTTGGTCGGCGCAGCACTGGCTGCTGAAACTCTTGCCCGCCGGCGATACGGGCGCTCTGGACATGCTGTTTTCGCCTTCGCGCGCGGATTGCACGTTGTTCAAGGCGCCTGTTCTGGACAAGGTCTTCGCCGAACCAGGCCGACTCATGGATATGACTAACGGCGGCGGCTATGCCGCATACAGTCTTGGACAAGCGAAAAAATACGGCCTCAAGTGTTCCCGCATCGGCGCGTTGAAGGCCGTCCATAACTGGCTCCTGGCCCATTTAGGCCATCAGCCTCCTCCGGAGCAGCGCCTGCATGACGTTATTGAGGCCCTCGTCGCCGCCTGCGCTGACGGCCGTTACTGCGCTTTGGAAATCGCGCGGGAAGAGAAGTTTTTGCGGCTCTGCGGTAAATTCCATGCTGAAAATATCCGCCTGACGGAATTTATCCGCCGGGTGGAACATGACCTGCGGCGATATGGGGCCCGAGCGGAAGAGGCGACGCGTAACCAGGGGCTGGATTTCAAGGCTCTTTCCCACGCGCTGCGGGCGCTTATGCAGCTGGAGGAACTCCTGCGGACCGGCGGGATCGTCTTCCCGCTCACGAACAGAGAAGAGCTGATAGCCGTCAAACTGGGCCAATACGCCTGGGATGAGCTGGAGCCGATGATTCTTGCCCGGTTTGAAGCTGTGGAGGCCCTGCGGGAAAAAGCGCCGGTCAAGGGAAAGTTTGACCGGAATTTCGCCGAAGCATGTGTTCTGGATTGTTATGACCGGAAAAGGGCTTCCCTTCCCGGCCCCCACGACAAGACCCGCGCGCCGCATTTTCAGGACGGCTTTTCCATTCCTGAGGCGACGCTTGGGCTCATTGAGGAAAAACTCTCCAGGCTGGAGGCGGATAACCGGATAAAGATTCTTTACGCCTGCGAGTCGGGCAGCAGAGCCTGGGGCTTCGCCTCCGAGGATTCCGATTATGATGTGCGCTTCATCTATGTTCACGAGCCGGACTGGTATCTTGGCCTCGCGCCGGAAGAAAAACGTGACGTGCTGGAGCCGGGCCTTGAGACCGCCCCTTTTGGCGAACTTGACCTCAGCGGCTGGGAACTCCGTAAGGCGCTCAAACTTTTCCGGCGGTCCAACCCGGTAGTGCTGGAGTGGCTCTCATCGCCCCTGGTCTATTGTGAAGCCGGACCTTTCGCCTCTCTCCTGAGAGAGGCGGCGCCCGTCCAGACCTCGCCCGTACGGGTTTGGCGCCATTATCGCGGCCTGATGGAAAGAAGCAAAGCCCGCTATTGGGATAAAAGAAACTCCATCAAGGCCTGGTTTTACATCATGCGCCCGCTATTGGCCATGCGCTGGATAGAAATGGGCAAAGGTCTCCCGCCCATGCGTTTTGATTTGCTTATGGACGGGGTCATTGAGGACGGCGCCCTGCACGGGGAACTGGCCAGCCTGGTCGCCCGGAAAAAGGACGGCCGAGAAAAGGACGGCTTCGCTCCTCCGGCTCTCGTCGCCGCCTTTGTGGAAAAAGAAATGCTCCGGTTGCGGGAAAATCCGCCGCGGCTGCCCTCCGCTCAAGAGGAGGCGGATCTGGACGGCCTATTCAAGACGGCCTTAACGCGGGCCTGGGGGTAGAGCCCTCGGCCTCAGGAGGCGAAAAGGCGCCAGAAGACGAAAAGAGCGACGACTAGGCTGAGCACGCGAAAGAGCTGGTTGCAGGCAATCAGAATCAGCCCCAGACGCAGTTGGAAAAAGCCCAGGAAGGCGGCCAGCTGCCAGCGCAGCACCCTGATGGGCGTGGAGATGAT
>JAISRV010000393.1 GCA_031273445.1 Candidatus Adiutrix sp.
CCCTTGCGGGAGCGTGGATTGAAACGCTGGCCGTCAAAAACGCATACGAAAACGCCGGCGGTCGCTCCCCTTGCGGGAGCGTGGATTGAAACTCAATTGTTGTGTAAGTGGGAATGAAGAAATATAAGGACTCCAGAAAGGATACCCAGAAGATGGCAATAGATGAAAAGTTGCTGGATCAACTGATAGCGGGTTATAAGAAGCAGGAAGACCTGATAGGGGAGAACGGCTTATTGAAAGAATTGACCAGACGGTTGCTGGAACGTGCGATGAGCGCGGAATTGACGGAACACCTTGGGCACGGAAAGAATCAGCGTGTGGTCAATTCAAACGGCAATGTACGCAATGGCCATTACAGTAAAAAAGTTAAAGGGGAGTTTGGGGAAATAGAGGTTGAAGTTTCGCGTGACCGTGACAGCAGCTTTGAACCATTGATATTGCCGAAAGGTCAAAGCCGCTTTATGGGTTTTGACGGTAAGATAATATCCTTGTATGCACGAGGGATGACGACGCGAGAGATACAATGTCATATTGAAGAAACGTATGGAGTTGAGGTTTCGCCGTCTTTGATCTCAACGGCGACAAAGGCGGTGACGGATAAAGTCAGGAAATGGCAAGGCCGTCCATTGGAAGAAGTATATCCGATAGTATATCTTGACGCGGTGCGGATCAAGGGCCGTTGCGACGGACGCATGGTCAACAAGGCGGTTCACCTGGCCATAGGCGTGAACATGGAAGGCGCCAAGGAAGTGCTGGGCATGTGGGCCAGC
This sequence comes from Candidatus Adiutrix sp., assembly GCA_031273445.1. GTDB lineage: Bacteria > Desulfobacterota > Desulfarculia > Adiutricales > Adiutricaceae > Adiutrix. Next base: position 771 of record JAISRV010000393.1, read on the forward strand.
GAAAACGAAGGAGCTAAATTCTGGCTGCAGATAATGACGGAACTGAAGAATCGTGGAGTCAAGGATATTTTCATCGCCTGCGTGGATGGATTAAAAGGGTTTCCGGAAGCGATTGAAGCTGCTTTTCCGGGGACTGAAGTTCAGCTTTGCATTGTGCACCTGGTGCGGAACTCGCTGAATTACGTGCCCTGGAAAGACCGTAAAAGCGTGGCGGCTGATTTAAGAGCCATTTATAACGCGTCTAATGCGGAGGAAGCAGAATTGAAGTTGGTGGAGTTTGAGGAGAAATGGTCGGGCAAGTATCCGAGCATAGGCCCGATCTGGCGAAGGAACTGGGAACGCCTGATTCCATTTTTCGCGTATCCGGCGGGAACACGCAAAGCCATATATACGATTAACGCCCTAGAATCATTAAATATATCGTTAAAAAAAGTGACAAAAAATCGGGCCCCATTTCCCAATGACGAGGCCGTGTTCAGACTGTTATACTTGGCTTTGAGAAACATAGACAATAAATGGACCATGCCGATCAGAGACTGGAAAGCGGCCCTAAACTGTTTCTCCATTTTGTTTGAAAACAGGATGCCTACATTTTGAGAAAAATCCAGTTACACAATACCAGAGCTTGGTTATATGTCGGGGACGCGGGCGCTCTGTCATGGCGCTCATCCGCATCATTTTTGCCATGCTGACCAAAAAGGAGCCATATAGCGACACTACTGTTGACTATGAAGAACTATTGGTTAAACGCAAAGCACCGCCTTGGATTTAGGCTCTCAAAAAATACGGATACTTGACCGCTTGAGTCTGGTCTAAAAATATTGCCTCTTTCATCTGCCATGTTATTCGCAACCAAGGCGGTTATCATTTTTGCGGCCTACATTCTGATGATCTTTCACGGTAAGGCCATTAAACAGACCCTGAAGGTCAAAACCTTTTTGGGAACCAGCGAATTCGTTTTAGATAGGCGGAGCGGAAGGGGCGGTGGGCGCGACGGCGTCAAAAGATCCGGTCAGACCGGAGGCTAGGCGTCGCCAGCATTGCCAGGCGTAGCCGCTCTGGGCGTCGGGCGCGGCTGGGTTGGGAGGCATGTTCCGGCGGCCGGCCGCCGGCGGGTCTTCGCCTTTCAAATCCGCCCACATGCGCCGTTCGCGGGCGACGGCCCCGGCCAAAAGAAGGTCGCCTTGGCGCGTTTGATATTCGTTAAAAGTCCAGAGGGCCAGATAGAGCCGGTCATCCAGAATCGGGCCGCGACGCGGCCTCTGAACGCGCCCGCCGCTAATGGCTCCGGCCAGCCCGACAACGCTCTCAGGCGGGTTCTCGTCCAGCAGGAAAATAAGGGCGGAACCCATCTCGCCGGCTTTCCGGGTCAATTCGTCCAGGGTTTTGAAATCCTGTTCCGGGTTTTGGACGTCAGGCAACAGGAGCGGTCTGGCCAGACGGTCGCCGTCTTCTATTTTGAGTCGCCGCTCCAAAAATAGTTCCCAGCCCGGCCAGGAAAGATAGCGGCAGGTCGCGCCAGCCCGCATGGTTTCCTCCGGGAGCAGGGGCCACAAGTGCGGGGCCAGAAGTAGGCGGCGGGTTTTTTGCTTGCTTTCCATCTCTTGGTCTGTCATTATTTTGCGGTCTGTTCGGGCCCCGACCAGGGGCGGTTCGGGTTCAGCGGCGTTGAACCCGTTATAAACTATAAGGATGGCGCCAACATGGACGACGCTCTTAACGCTTGCGGCTGTTCGCCGATGGATACGCAGATATTCAACCAGGATCTTTCCGTGCTGGCCGCTTCGGCCTATATCATAATCGCCGCGCTGATGGGCGATGGCGTCAAACCGAACCTTCAGGCGCTCCAAGCTCGCTGGAACGCGGAATACTCCGCCCTGGACGACGCCCTGACGGAACTGGCGGCCCTGAACATAATTGAGAAACGCCCTGGCCCCGGCGGAGCCGACCCCATTTATATAGTCAACCCGGCTTCCATGTGGCGCCCACGGAACTGACCGCGCGAAATTGCAAGTCAGGAGGCTTGGGCTCGGGTGGCGCTCGCGGCCGCGTCGAACTCTTCCTCCAGCGAGGCCATCAGCTTTTCCACCGACACGATATCGCTTACCCGGCCTACGTTCGCGCCGGCAAAGGCAAAGCCGTGCTCAAGATCGCCTCTCTGTGCGCTGACCAGCGCCCGGCTGATGCAGTAGGGCGTGGTCAGGGGATCACAGGTTTTAAGACAACGGTAAATGCATTTAGGCGGTTTTTTCAAGCCGTTTTCCATATCTTGCAGAAATTGAGAGCGTATCGCCCGGCCGGGCATCCCCACCGGGCTTTGAATGATCATGCTGTCGCCGGGCACAGCGTTCAGAAAAGTTTTTTTAAAGCCCAGCGAGGCGTCGCACTCCCAGGTGGCCACGAAACGGGTGCCCATTTGAACGCCGGAGGCGCCGAGCCGCATAATTTTATAAATGTCCTCGCCGGTGAAGACGCCGCCCCCGGCCACCAGCGGAATGGCGCGGCCGCAACGGTCTTCGAGCGCTTTTAAGGCTTCGACCACCTGCGGCACCAACACCTCCAGCCTGTGTTCGTCGGAATCCAGATCGCCCCGCTTGAAGCCAAGATGCCCCCCGGCCAGAGGGCCTTCCAGCACCACCAGATCCGGAGCGCGGTTATATCCGGCCAGCCACTTCTTGGCGATAAGGGAAACGGCCCTGGCCGACGAGACGATGGGAGCCAGCTTGGTGTGAATTTCTTCCTGAGCCTTTTCCGCCGCCTCCCGCAGGTAGGCCGGCAGATCCAGGGGAAGCCCCGCCCCGGCAAAGATCACATCGACCTTTTCCGCCAGAGCGGTGCGAACCAGGGCGGCGAAATTGCACAGCGCCACCATTATGTTTATGCCCAAGAGTCCGGTCGCGCCCGGACTCTTGGCGCGGGCTTCATGAATTTGGGCTGCCAGAGCCCGGCTTTCGGCTTCTACCGGATGTTTGGCGATGTCTTTTTCCTGAAACCCGATCAGCGCCCCGGCGATCACGCCTATGCCGCCCTGTCTGGCCACGGCCGCGGCCAGGTTATTCATAGAAACGCCTATGCCCATGCCGCCTTGGATTATAGGCACGGGCAATATTTTATCTCCAATGGTCAGCGTGGGGAAGGGCATTTAA
>JAISRV010000400.1 GCA_031273445.1 Candidatus Adiutrix sp.
ACTAAAATGACGGCGGCGAGGCTCATGGCTGGTCTCCTTTATTTTCAGGCCGGGTCAGTTTAAGCTGCTCCAGGGTGTAGAATATGGCGATCAGGCCGCCCAGCGGCAGAGACGCGTAGACGAGGCTCATGGTCAGTTCCAGGGCCGGGCTGAGCTGCTGGAAGGTCCGATAGGTCAGAACGGCGCCGAAATAGGTGAAGACCAGGGCGAACAGGAGAACCAGCGCCAGAATAAGGCGCTCCAGCCGGGTTTTGCCGCGCGGCCCCAACAGGCTCATCAGCACTTCCAGGGCCACATGGCCCTTGTGGCGTATGGCCGGACCCATGCCCAGAAAGACCAGCCAGATGAAGAGATAACGCAGGGCCTCTTCCGACCAGTACAGGGAGTAGTCTAAAAAATAACGGCTGAAAACCTGGGCGAAGCCGATGGCGATCATCACGCAGCTCAACAGAATCAGGAAGCCCATGACGTATTTTTCCAGAATGTCGCCTATTCTTTCCATATTCATCTCCCCTGGGCGCGGCCGGCCCTTACTTGAGCAGCTCCCGGTTGACCACGGAAACCGGCTTTTCCCCTTTCAGCGCCCGCACCGCCTCCAGCGCCGCGCCGCGCTGCAGATCGCGGACGCATTCCACGGAAAGATAAGCCGAATGCGGGGTGATGACCACGTTGTCGAGTTTGAACAGCGGGTTGTTCTGGCCCGGGCCCTCCGTGGACAGGACATCCAGCCCGGCCCCGGCTATTTCACCGTTTTCCAGGGCCCGAACCAGGGCCGGTTCGTCTATGACCCCGCCCCGGGCGGTGTTGACGAGAAAGGCCGTGTTTTTCATGGCCTTGAATTCCGCGTCGCTGAAACGGTTTCTGGTTTCATCGGTGAGCGGCAGATGAATGGACAGGTAATCCGATTCCCGGATCAGGCGGTCGAAATCGACGGCTTCCACGCCCAGCCCGGCCATGACCTCCGGGGCCAGATAGGGGTCATAGGCGATGACTTTGAGGTCGAAGGCCTGGGCCCGGCGGGCGACCGCTTTGGGAATATTGCCGAAGCCGGCCAGGCCCAGGGTGCGCCCTTCGAGTTTGAAGATGGGGTCGGCCGGGGCCAGGGACCAGCGGCCTGATTTGACCAGGTTGTTGAGCAGGACGATCTTCTTGGCCACGGTCAGCATCAGGGCGATGGCGTGGTTGGCCACGTCGGCCACCTGGGGGGTGACCATGTTGGTGACGAAGATGCCTTTCCGGGTGGCCGCCGGGACGTCGATGTTGTTGACCGCCACCCCGGTTCGGGCCAGGATGCGGTTTTTTTTCATGCCGGCGATAAGTTCGGCGTCGATTTCGGCGTAGGTGACGATGACCGCGTCGGCTTCGGCCAAAAGGGCGGCCAGGGCGGCCCGGTCGCCGGGGTCGGCCAGGGCGACCTCGGCGTCGACCGCCCGCAGCGTCTCGTAAAAGGGTTCCGGGCTGGGAAAGGGCGAATCGGTGATGACTACTTTAAATTCGGCCATGTCGCTTGCTCCCTCAGGATTTTTTGTCCGGCGACGGCGGCGCGGCGGCGCTGGACCTTTGTTCGCCGTTCATGCCCACGTTGGTCAGGGGGTAGTCGTTGATCAAAATAATGATGCGCGATTTGTCGACCCCGCAGACTTCATGGATCTTGTCGCTGATGTATTCGATCAACACTTTTTTCTGTTCGGCGGTGCGGCCTTCGGCCCAGTCGATATGCACAACAGGCATGGTTGGCTCCTTAATTTTTTAATCCGGCCTCTGGTTCCCGGCCGGAGCTTCGGCGCGCCGAAGGCGGCCTATTTTATTTCGCGCCCCAGAATGCGGGAACAGATGGCCAAAAGGTCGTTTTCGGTCAAAGAGGCTTTGCGCACGTAGCTTTCGGCTTTGACGGCCTCAAGTATTTCGCCCATCTGGTCTTTGCCGACCTGATCGGGGTCGAGACCGTGTTTTTCCAGATAGAAATTGATGTTGGCCTTGCCGCTGCCTTTGCCGATGACGAATTCCACCGGCGCGCCGCCGACCATGTCGGGGGCGAAGGGGGCCATGCCGGTGGGGATGCCCATTTTCAGGAACTTGTAGATGACGTCGGTGACCAGGCCGGATTCCACCTTGGAGAGGTTGGGGCCGACGATCGGTTTTTTGGCCGGGACGGGGATTTTGGATATTTCCGAGCAGAGGCGGGAAAGGCCGGAGAGTTTGCGCATATCCAGTCCGGTTTCGACTCCGACCAGAAGTTGGAGGGACATGGCTATTTCTTCCGTGGCCACGTTGCCGGTGCGTTCGCCCAGGCCGTTGACGGCGGAGTGAATGCAGCCGGCGCCGCCTTCGACCGCGGCCAGGCTGGCCCCGACGCCGAAGCCGAATTCGTTGTGGCCGTGAAATTCGACCGGAACAGTCACGCTTTCTTTGATTTTGGCGATGGTCAGGCGCACCGCTTCCGGCAGGGCCACTCCGAAGGTGTCGGTGACGGTGACGGCGTCGGGTTTGGCCTGGCGCGCCACTTCGCTGAAAATATGCACGATGTAGTCGAGGTCGCAGCGGAAGGCGTCCCAGCCGAAGAAGTTGACGTAAAGGCCTTTTTCTTTGGCGTAGCTGACCGCGCCGATCAGGCGGTCCAGGAGGGCGGGAGTGTCCAGACCGTTGGAGTGATGACATATCCAGGGGTTGATGGGGTGTTCGACGATGACCGATTTGAGGCCCAGGTCATGGCTCAGGTCGATGTCGTCTTCTTTGGTTCGGCAGAGGGTCGTCAATTCCGTCGGCAGGTTGAGGGCGAGAATTTTTTTGATGGCCCTGGGGATGGAGGCGTTGACCACGGGCATGCCGACTTCCAGGCGTTTAATGCCCAATTCGGCCAGGGCTTCGGCTATTCTGACTCTTTCGTCTTCTTTCCAGATGACGCCGGGGGTTTGTTCGCCGTCGCGCAGGGTG
>JAISRV010000438.1 GCA_031273445.1 Candidatus Adiutrix sp.
GCGGAGTATCTGGATTTCAGAAAAGCGAAGGGGAATGCCTTCGAAAACAGGCTGCGACTCAGAGGTTATTCCGCAAAATCCTTCGGGGACTCCTCAGAGGGCGAGTTGGACGCGCTGAAGCGGGACATGGGCCTGCGTTTCCCGGAGAATCTGACGCCGTTCAGAGACGCGCTCAAAATTTTGAGCGACCTCAGCTCTATCGTATACAGGGACGGGCGGCCCATGGCTTACTGCGCTTTGAGCGACTGCGAATACGACGAAAAAACCGCCGTAGTGGAATATATGGCCTGCGCAAGCGAATACATCAATACCGGGGCCGGTCCGTGGGCTCTGATGAAATGTCTCGACGGCTTGTTTTCACTGTCCGCGGCGAAAGCGTATAAGAAGGTTATTTTTTTATTCAACGGGGCTAACGCGGAAATGCGAAACCTCGTGAATGGCCCCTTGACGAAATTCAAGGGGAGAGTCATATCGGAATCGCGCTGTTACAAAATTCGACTTGGCGATCAAATCAGCCTTTCCCCTGAGACCGCACAGGGCCCTGGTTGATGTTGGGGCCGGGTTTTGATAAAATCGTCCCAGCCCGTTTTTATGACCGGGCCCTGAGGTCGCCGCCGCCGTCATTGCCGCCGGCTGACGCCCGCCGTCTCGAAGTATACACATGTTATGGAGAGGGACAATGCCTTTTGACAAATCCATGAGAGTGCTGGTGGTCGATGATTTTTCCACGATGCGGCGCATCGTCAAAAACATTCTGCGCCAGCTCGGGTTAAGCAACATCTCCGAGGCGGAAGACGGCGAAAAAGCGGCGGCCCTTCTGGAAATAGAAAAATTCGACATCATCATCAGCGACTGGAACATGCCCAATATGACCGGCATAGAGCTGCTGCGCCATGTGCGCTCTTCCGACCATTTGAAGGATATCCCCTTTTTGATGGTCACCGCCGAAGCGCAGCAGGAAAACATCATTGAAGCGGTCAAAGCCAAAGTCACCAACTACATCGTCAAACCCTTCACCGCTGACACGCTTCAGGAAAAACTGGATAAAATTTTCCCCTGAGCCCGGCCGCCGCGAGGGCGGCGGATTTTTTCGTCCCCGCCCGGACGCGAGGTATTCATGGACCGCCAAGCCCTAGCGGCATATGCCGTCTACGTTCTTATTTTCGCCTTTGGCCTGTCGGTGGGCAGCTTTCTGAACGTGGTCATCTACCGGCTGCCGCGCGCGGGCCTGGGTCTGGCCCAGCCCCGCCGCTCGTTTTGCCCGGTTTGCCGCTCGCCCATCCGCTGGTTCGACAATCTGCCCGTCTTCAGCTGGCTGCTTTTGCGCGGCCGATGCCGCGACTGCGGCGAACCCATCGCCGCCCGCTACCCGCTGGTTGAACTCGCCGCGGGCCTCCTGGTTCTCCTCCTTTTCCGGCGTTACGGCTTTTCCCCGATTTTCTTCTTTTATTTTTATTTCGCCATGTGCCTTCTGGCCATTGCCCTTATCGACCTGGAACTGATGGTCATCCCCATGGCCCTGGTCTATCCCGCGGCCGCCCTGGGGCTGGTCTGCGCCCTGGTCGAGCCCTCGCCCTCGCTGTCGGGCGCCTGGCTTTGGAACCTGGCGGCCCCGACCCTGGGCGACCGCGCGGCTTCCCTGGCCGGCGCCCTGGCCGGCCTGGCCTCGGGCTGGGCCGTGCTGAAGCTGGTTTCGGCGGGCTATTTGGCGGTTCGGGGCCACGCGGGCATGGGCGACGGCGACCCCCCGCTGTTGGGCATGATCGGCGCCTTTCTGGGCTGGGGGGCCGTGCCGCTGGTTGTTTTATGGTCGACGCTGATCGGCCTGTTCAGCGCCTTAATTTTGATGGCCCTGTCCCGCGGCAAGCCCCGCCGGGAAAGCTGGGGCCAGAAGGCCCTGCCTTTCGGCCCCTTTCTGGTGCTGGCCGCCTTCATTTACCTTTTTTTCGGCCAGTCCTTTCTGGCCTGGTACTGGGCCATGTTTTTGCTTTAAAAATATATGAAAAAACAAAAAAATCCATATAAATTGACCGCGCTCCCGGCCTGGGCCGCGACTTTGGCCCTCCTGGCCTGGCTGGTTTATGACGGCGCGGTCAAAAGCGGCTACAGCTGGGAGTGGTCGCGCATCCCGGCCTTCTTTTTCGACGCGGACAAAGGGGAATTGGGCCCGCTGACGCTGGGGCTGGGCCTCACTTTTCAAATAACTTTCTGGAGTCTGCTGATCACTTTCGGGCTGGGGCTTTTCATCGCCCTGGCCCGTCTGGCCGGGGGGACGGTTTTATCCGCCCTGGCCAGGATATATCTGGAAGTGATCCGCAATACGCCGCTGCTGGTGCAGATTCTGGTCATGTATTCAGTGGTCGGGGAAATTTTTTCCCTGTCGCGCTTCTGGGCCGCGGTCCTGGCCGTCAGTTTTTTTGAAGCCGCCTACCTTTCCGAGATCATACGCTCCGGCATTCTCGCGGTCGGCGAGGGGCAGTGGCAGGCGGCCTGGTGCCTGGGGCTCTCCACGCCCGACACTTTCCGACGGGTGATTCTGCCCCAGACCGGACCCATGCTCCTGCCGCCGCTGTGCAGCCTGGTCATCAGCCTGATCAAGGATTCGGCCCTCGTCTCCGTCATCGGGGTCTACGAGCTGACCAAAGCGGCCAGAAGCCTGATCGCGAAGACTTATCTGGCCCTGGAACTGTGGCTGACCATCGCGGTGGTCTATCTTTTAATAAATCTGGCGGTTTCCGAATTGGGGGCCTTTCTGGAAAGGCGCCTGGGCGCCTCCGGCCGGGCCGGGCGGTTTTTATGACGGCGGCGGTTTCATCGCGCCGGGCCGGGCGGTTTTTATGACGGCGGCGGCTTCATCGCGCTGGGCCGGGCGGTTTTTATGACCGGCGGCGACTTCATTTCAGTCGAGCGGATTTACAAAACCTACGACAGCGGCTTGGCCGCGCTCAAGGGCGTCTCCCTGACCGTGCGGCGCGGCGAGACGCTGGTGATCGTCGGCCCTTCCGGCTCCGGCAAGTCCACCCTCTTGCGCTGTCTGTGCGGCCTGGAAGAAATAGACGCCGGCGCCGTCGTCATTGACGGGCAGGTGGTCAGCGGGGACGCCCGTCTGCGGGATAAAATGCGGCCGGAACTGGGCCTGGTGTTTCAGTCCTTCAACCTCTTTCCGCACCTGACCGTTATGGAGAACATCACTCTGGCCCCGGTTCGCGTGCGCCGGGTCAAAGCGGCCGAGGCGGAAAAGGCGGCCGGCCGCCTTTTGGAAAAGGTGGGGCTGGCCGACAAGGCCGGGGCGCGGCCGGCGCAGCTGTCCGGCGGCCAGCAGCAGCGGGTGGCCATTGCCCGGGCCCTGGCCATGAACCCCAGGGTGATGCTTTTTGACGAAGTCACCAGCGCCCTGGACCCGGAGATGATCGGCGAAGTGCTGGCGGTGATGAAGGATTTGGCCGCGGAAGGTTTGACCATGGTCGTGGTCACCCATGAAATGGGCTTTGCCAGGGAAGTCGGCGAGGCGGTGGTTTTCATGGACGGAGGCGAAGTGGTGGAGCGGGCCGCCCCGGCCGCCCGTTTTTTCGACCAGCCCGCCACAGACAGGGCCCGCCAGTTTTTAGAAAAAATTTTTTAGTTTCGGCGTTTGAATAAGGGAAGCCCTAAGGCCCGAGCAACCAGAAGGCAACACAGGGTTCTTTAGGCCTTGTTTTTAGTTTCGGCGTTTGAATGAGGGAAGCCCTAAGGCTCCGAGCGACCAGAAGGCAACACAGGATTCTTTAGGCTTTGTTTTTAGTTTCGGCGCTTAAAAAAGGAGATAAAATATGAAAAAACGTTTTTTTGTTTTGTCGGCGATTTTGGCCGTCGCGGTCTGGCTGTCTTCGCCGGCCGCGGCTCAGATGGGTCTGCCCGCCCCCAACCCGGACGACGCCAAACTCTTGGCGGGCAACCGCTGGGTGGAAGAAGTCAGGTCGCGCGGCGTTTTGCGCGTGGGCTTCGATATTTTCCGGCCCTGGGCCATGAAGGCCAAGGCCGGCAATTACGTCGGCTTTGAAATCCAGGTCGCCGAAGCCCTGGCCGCCGACATGGGGGTCAAGGCGGAATTCGTGCCCACCAACTGGGACGGCATCATCCCGGCTCTTCTGACCGACAATTTCGACATCATCATCGCCAGCATGGGCATCACCCCGGAGCGTTCCCTGAAGGTGGCCTTCACCGAGCCATATGAATACTCGGGCATGGCCATAGCCGCCAGCCTCCTCACCGCGCCCGGCCTTTCCAGTTTGGAGGATTTCAATAAAAAAGAAATCAACGTGGTCGTCAAAAGCGGCACCACCGCCGCCCAGGCGGCTTTTGAGCTGCTGCCCAACGCCGCCATCGTCGAACTTGACGACGAGGGCCTCACCGCCCAGGAACTCAGAAGCGGGCGGGCCCAGGTTTTGATCGCTTCCGCCCCTTATCCGGCGGAACTGGCCCTGCAGAACCCCGGCGAAATTTATGTCCCCATCCCCGGAACTCTGACCAATGAACCCGTCGGCATGGCCTTAAGGCCCCAGGACCGCGACGCCCTGCCGGCTCTGAACGCCTGGATCGCGGCCCGCTTCGCCTCCCGGTGGCTTAAGACCACCTGGAGTTACTGGTTCGAGACCCTGGACTGGGAACCTCTCCTGAAATAGCCCCGCCGCCGGCCCGCGCTCTTCCGGCGCGGGCGGTTCGGCAGAGCGGCCCTGTGCGGCCGGGGATCAGGTCTAACCGCCCATGAACAGCTCCTCGCATTTTACGCCCCCGCAATTGAGGCGCCGCGCTTTCGGCCTTTTTGACGCCGCGGTTCTGGCGGCCGCCCTGGCGGCCGTGTCTTTCCTGGCCTGGCAGGCGGCGGCGGACCTGAAATACGGCTGGAACTGGTCCGTCATGCCGCAGTTCATCCTGACCAGGGGCGCCGACGGCTCCTGGCGCCCCGGCGCCCTGGGCTTGGGGCTGGGCCTGACCCTTAAATTGAGCCTCTGGATCGCCGGAGGCGCGGCCGTTCTGGGGCTGGGGCTGGCTCTGGGCCGTCTGTCGGGGAGTTTTTATTGGCGGATGCTGTCCCGCACGGCCGTGGAGGCCGCCCGCAACATGCCGCCGGTGATCATGGTTTTTATCTTTTTCTTTTTTCTGGGCTCGCAAATCCTGCCCTGGCCCCGGCTCATAGAAGAAATCAGGTCTCTGCCTCCGGCCGCGCTGACGACTCTGGAATTCGCCGCCGCCCCCTCCGGCCGCCTGGCCGCCTTCATGTCGGCCGTTTGCGCCCTGGCCTATTATGAAGCCGCCTATTTTTCGGAAATTTTTCGGGGCGCCGTCCTCTCCATAGACCGGGGCCAGTGGGAGGCCTCCCGCTGTCTGGGGCTTTCCCGTTTTCAGCAATACCGCTTCATCATTCTGCCCCAGGCGGGGCGCCGCGCCGCACCGCAGTTGGCCGGGCAGTTCATTTCCGTGGTCAAGGAATCTTCCATAGTTTCGGTCATAAGCCTGCCTGAGCTGACCTTTCGCGCCTCGGAACTGTCGGCCACCATTCATCAGATGTATGAAGTCTGGCTGACGGCGGCGCTTTTATATTTCATCTGCAATTTCGGTCTGTCGCTGCTCTTCGGCCGCCTGGAATAAGGGTTGGCGTATAAACCCGGCTATTGAACATCGCGGGCGCCTCGGCGGCAAAAGTATTGTGATTTCTGGCTTTGACGAAATCATGCATGCTATGTTCATTCGGTTTATTCGGCGAGCCGATAACATAAAAATGGAACATCAGGGCCGTAGGCGTTCGGCGATCTAGATCGGAAAAATAAGCCCGCGGGCGGGAACGCCCGCGGGCTCGTTTTTTAAATAGCTTGAATATTTGGAATATTTTTAGAGAGCGCGCTTTTTTAACTGCGATATAGATTGATGGGGCTCTTATGTCCCCTCCAAAAGCCTCTTTTGCCCCTAAAAGCCCTTTCCTGGGGCCGGCAAGTTTATGCCGGCAGCTTTAATAATAAAAATATTATAATTATATCAATCTATTAATTAAAATAAAGCTAATATAGTTCGCTGAAGAAAATTTTGAAAAAAATGCTTTTTAATCTGGCCTTTTTTAAGAAGATGTGTTAGACTTGATCTAAATTGAGGTCAAGCGAAGGCGGGATGAATTTATATTTCGCCTTTTCAGCCGCGAAATCCGTTTCCGCCGGGTTGAAGAAAGGTCGGTTCGCTTGACGAGCAACTTCTATGACAACATTGTTACAGTATGATTTAAGCGCTTTACGTCTTAATGCGTGGCGCTATAGAACGCAGGCGGTAGCTTGATTTCCCGGCTGCGGGTTTTTGCGGACTATATTTTAAGGGGGCCTTCCGGCTGGCCGCTCCAGCCTCCAGGTTCCCGGGGCGGCGCCGACGGCGTCCGTTAATTTCGGGGCGGGCGCTTCGCCCGCCCCGGCTCAGCCACAAAATCAGGAGGAATTATCATGGCGATCAAAGACGTGTACCAGGCTGTTCTCGATTTCGAAGAAGACAGCATTGCCGGGCTTATTGAAAAAGAACTTGCGGCCGGCGCCGACGTCGACAAACTGCTCCAGGAAGGCCTCATCTCCGCGATGGACGCCGTCGGCAAAAGCTTCTCTGAAGGCGAACTTTTCGTGCCTGAAATGCTCATGGCCGCTCAGACCATGAAAGAAGGGCTGAAAGTTCTTAAGCCGAAACTCGGCGCCGGCGGCGCCTCTTCAGCCGGCACTATCGTCATCGGCACCGTCAAGGGCGACCTGCACGACATCGGCAAAAACCTCGTCGGCATGATGCTGGAAGGCGGCGGCTTTGAAGTTCATGACCTGGGCGTCGACGTCGAACCCAAGGCCTTTGTCGACGCGGTCAAAAAACACGGCGCCACGATCATCGGCCTCTCCGCCCTTCTGACCACCACCATGCCGGCTATGGAAGAGACCGTGGCGGCCGTCAAAGAAGCCGGCCTGAACGTCAAGGTCATGATCGGCGGCGCGCCGGTGACCAAAGCCTATGCCGACAAGATCGGCGCCAACGGCTACTCCGAAGACGCCCCCAGCGCCGTGGAACTGGCCCGCTCGCTGGCCAAGTAAGTTCCCTACAGTCCGCCAGGGCCGATCCACATGAGCCCCGCGGCTCATGTGGATATTTGTTCGTGAGCATCAACCATAAAAATTAAGAGGCAGACAAAAATGATAATTGTTGGTGAACTGATCAACGCCAGCCGCAAGGCCGTCGGCGCCGCCATCGAAGCCGGCGACGCCGAATACATCAAACAGGTGGCCATAGACCAGGACAAGGCCGGCGCCACTTATATCGACGCCAACGCCGGCATCTTCGTCGGCGAAGAAGCCAAATATATGAAATGGCTGATTGAGCTGATTCAGGGCGTTTCCGATAAACCCATCGCCCTTGACAGCCCTGATCCCAAGGTCATAGAGGAAGGCCTGGCCCTGTGCAAGGTCACGCCTATGCTCAATTCCATTTCCCTGGAAAAAGACCGCTGGGAAAAGCTTCTGCCTATCGTCTCCGGCAATGTCGAACTCAAGGTCGTGGCCCTCTGCATGAGCGACGACGGCATGCCCACCACTTGCGACGACCGTCTGCGCATCGCCGACAAGCTCATTGAAGGCCTGACCGGCAAAGGCCTGAAAATAGATAATATTTATATCGACCCGCTCGTGCAGCCCTTGGGCACCGACCACACTTTCGGCGTGGAATTCATTAACGCCGTCAAGGCCGTCGCCGCCAAGTTCCCGGGCGTTCATTTCATGTGCGGCCTATCGAACATCAGCTACGGCCTGCCGGCCCGCAAGTTCATCAACCGCATTTTCATGGCCCAGGCCATCGCCTCCGGCCTTGACGGCGCCATCATCAACCC
>JAISRV010000007.1 GCA_031273445.1 Candidatus Adiutrix sp.
GGGGCGCCCGGGCACGGCTGCGGCCATAACCTTCTGGCCGAGGGCACGCTTCTGGCGGCCTGCGCGGCCAAGGAAGCTTTGACCGCCGCGGGGCTGGAAGGCGTCATCCGCTATTACGGCTGCCCCGGTGAAGAACAGCTCACCGGCAAGGGGCGCATGGCCGAACTGGGCTACTTTGACGGCGCGGACGTCGCCCTGGCCTGGCACCCGGCCGACTTCAGCCATGTTTCCGGCGGCGCCATGACCGCCGTGTATTCGGCCAAATTCCGCTTCAAGGGCAAATCGGCCCACGCCGGGGCCTCGCCGGAGGCGGGCCGCAGCGCGCTCGACGCGGTGGAGCTGATGAACGTGGGCAGCAATTATTTAAGGGAACATATGCTGGATCAGGACCGGCTGCACTACGTCATCACCAACGGCGGCCAGGCCCCCAACATCGTGCCGCAGGAAGCCGAGGTCTGGTATTTCGCCCGGGCCCCGCATGACGGCGAACTGGCCGCCCTGTGGGCCCGCCTGATCAAAGTGGCCAAAGGCGCGGCCATGATGACGGAGACCGAAGTGGAAATACTGCCCCTGGGCGGCTGCTACAACACCCTGCCGAACAAGGCTCTGAACCGGGTGATGGAGGCAAACCTCCTGAACTTCTCCGGCGGCCCCGGTTTCGACGAGAACGACCAGGCCTTGGCCAGGGAACTGCAGGCCACGCTGCCGCCGGCCCAGATCGAGGCGGCCCTGAACAAGCCGGCGCCGATCGGCGCCGACGACCGGGCGCTGGCTGCCCGGCCGCTGCCCTGTTTCGACGAGGGGCGCTTCATCATGGGCTCCAGCGACGTGGGCGACGTGGCCAATATTATGCCCACCGCCATATTATGGGGCGTGGCCTGGCCGGTGGGCGTGACCTTTCACAGCTGGCAGGCCGTCGCCTCCGCCGGCAGCCCCATCGGCCTGAAGGGGGCCGGGCTGGCGGCCAAGACCCTGGCCGGAACCCTCTTCGACCTGGTCAGCGAGCCGGGCCTGATCGAAAAAGCCAAACAGGAATTCGCCGAGCGCCGCCAGGGCCGCCCCTACCGGCCCATAGGAGAACTGCTGGCTTAAACATCCGGCCGCGCGGCCAGCAATTCTTTTGACTTGGTGCGCCCTGCCGGGCGCACCAATGCACACAACAAAAGGGACGTCCGTCAAGAAAGTCGGCGACTCATATTTCCTTAACCTCGTCTTGGCCGGGCTGTACTTGGTGGAGACCAAAGAAGCGGACATGCTCTCGGAAGCCACGCCGCGGATACAAGAGATATTCGAGGCTGGCCGGAAGGCCCGCCCCTATATCCCATGAAATCAATCGAGGGCAAAACGCGCATAATGCCGCCGGTCTGTTTTCTGTCGCCCTAAGCGGCGGCAATTGTTAAATCAGTTTGAACAGGTAAATTTATGACCTTGCATTTCAGGAAAAACAATGCTAGTATTTATTAATTTTGTGGTCCCATCGTCTAGCGGTCCAGGATATCGCCCTCTCACGGCGGGGACACGGGTTCGAGTCCCGTTGGGACTACCAATTTTAAAATCGGCAAAATATTTTATAAAATCAACGGCTTTCGGAAAATTATCCGAAGACCGTTTCTTATTGGCGCGCCCGGCAGGGCGCACCCACTTGGAGGTGAAAGTCCTCTACAGGCCCGACCAGGGGAACTGTTAGCCGGACGGCAAGGGCGTCCATAAGCTGAACTGGGCGGCGATCAAAGAGTCTCTGCTGAGTGGCGACTACCAGCCGCAATTGGTGAAAGGCGTCGGGGATAGCCAAGCCAGGAGACGGGATGCGGCAACTGGGCCTCCCGACGGCGCTGGACCGTATGATTCAGCAGGCGTTGCATCAATGCCTGAGTCCTATATTCGATCCGCGCTTTTCGGAATCAAGCTACGGCTTCCGGGAAGGGCGGAGCGCTCATCAGGTTTGTCAGTCCAACAGTGGATGTCCTTGGAAGCAAACACTTCCCCGAGTTTGTTTTCGCGCCATGCGGAACCCGCATCATTCTTAAGTCTGGTGTTCAGGGCGGCCGGGTTGCGCGGTGAGGCGTTTTATGGTATAAACGGAAAGATTTTAAATCTCCGGCCCCTCTGCCGTGAAATCGGGCTTTTTAGCCGCCGGCGCAAGTTGATCTTGGGGCATTTACAACTGGAGACTTGAAAGCCTTAATAAAAAAACTGAAATGGTGCTGTAATGTTTTGGAGCTCTAAAAAAAAGAATCCAGGTTATTCCTATTTCGCTTCCGGCGTCACCCTGGAAGGGCGTTTGTGCTTCCAGGGCATAATACGGCTTGATGGGCGGGTTAGAGGCGAAGTCATCTCATCGGGCACACTGGTAGTTGAAGAAGCGGCTCTGATAAAAGGCAATATCTGCGTCGAAAATATTGTTTTAAGCGGCACCGTTTACGGCAATATAAAAGCCAGCAAACAAATTCACCTAAACGCCACGGCCAAAGTTTACGGCGACTTGCATTACGGCGAACTGAGTATTGAAGGCGCCATACATGAGGGCAACAGCCACAAACTAACCGCGGAAGAAATAGAAGCGGTGCAGGCCATGTGCGCCGCCGCCATTGAGCCCTGCGATTTTATGGACGACGCGGAACACCAGAAAAACCAGACACCCTTGGAACCTGCCGTAACACGCTACGTCTCCTCAAAAAACAGCGGCGGCGACCAGGACAGGCGCTTGGCTAAAAGCTCTCTGGCGAAAAACACTGATTCATCTAAAAACTTGGGTGAAAACGCAGAAAAAAAAGAAGTCGAATCACCGCCTTCCGACAAAGCCGCAACGATCGCCACGGCTTAATATGCTCGCCTGACGAGGCTGGCGCATTCAGTATGCGCCAGCTTTGAAAACGCCCCTTTTCGGCGTTGCCTTGACGATGAAGTATTTGTCGTAGAAGGCCTGATCGCATTTTTTCGGGCGCTTCTCCTTTCATAGTCTAATTGCCAGAACATGTTGAATTTTATTGATTTCACCTTTGCCGTCTAACCAATGCCGGGTAGGCGGTTTCTTTTTTTCGCCCAATTCCGAATCCTTAAACAGGCAGCGTAAATATTGCATCTTCCCTCTACATTTTTTGACGCATACCCCCTGTTGCAGGGCAATCGCATGATAATCGTAATATATTGAAATGTCACGATGATTTTTTAGGGCATCTGTTTATGAATATTTGTGATTTCACAGGGTACGTTTTTTGAGCGATTGCCCTGCCACCCATTGTTAAACAATTGAAAAGCATCTTTTTTTATGATATAAATAAAGAGTTTGATTTTCAGACCGGTTTTTATGACGGCGAATGAATGATGAAGGCTGGCCTTATCGGCCCTTGGGCGGTCGGGAAGCCCTGTTGGCGGAAAATGCGTCTGTGTCGTTTTTTAGAAAACCCCGGAATTTTTTTTCAAGCCTGAGCCCGGCATCGGCCGGACATAGCGACGGAACGTGACCATGACCGATTCAGACCAATGCCCAGCGTCCCAAACCCTAGGCTTCGATATATTGATGACCATGGAGGTGACTGTTCTCAAACGGCTGGCCCCACGGAGCTATCAGGTTTGCGGCATGGTTCCCTATTTTTATACGCAACTTTTCCCGCAGCAAGAAGACGGCGCCCATTGCGCCGAGCCTTGGCAATATTCGCCCATGCTGGAATATTTTTTGGACGAAGTGGAGGATTTTTTTGAAAAGACCTTCGAAGCCGACGCGGTCCTGTCGTCCGGTATTTGGGTTGAAGAGCTGGAGACCGGAGACGAGTTGCCGCTTTTGGCCACCGCCAGGATCGTGCGCGATTCTAAAGTGCTTCTGATTCAGGCCGTGCGCGAGGAATATGCCGAAAGAGTGCGCATTTTGCGCAAGGCCAGAGTGGAGCTTCTTGACCGGCG
Organism: Candidatus Adiutrix sp.; assembly: GCA_031273445.1. Lineage (GTDB taxonomy): Bacteria > Desulfobacterota > Desulfarculia > Adiutricales > Adiutricaceae > Adiutrix. The sequence goes on from JAISRV010000007.1 coordinate 3,901, forward strand.
CAAAATCGCCACCGCTTTGAACGCTTTCAAAAAACGGGCCCTTTATGATTCCCTGACTAGGCTTTACAATCGTGGGGCCTTTCTCGACATCCTTCAGAACCAAATCGCCAATCTGAGAACTTATTCTCCCAATCTGGCCTTGTTGATGATAGACATTGACGACTTCAAAAAAATAAACGATGAGCTGGGCCATCTCTCCGGTGATTCAGTTTTGACGCAATTAGGCGAACTGCTTAGAAGCTCCCTTCGAAAGAACGACGCCCCGGTGCGTTACGGCGGCGAAGAATTCATAGTCGTGGCTCCTAACACCAGTTTATCGCAGTCAATGCAGGTCGCTGAAAAATTGCGCAAAGTCATTGCCGAGCATGATTTTGGCATCGGCCGTCCCGTTACCGTCAGCGTCGGTTGCACCATTTACAGGCCGGGCGAAGATTCACGCGACTTCATAAGCCGGGCTGATCAGGCTCTTTACGACGCCAAACATCTCGGCAAAAACATTGTCTGCCAACGTGATCCCTGGATCGCCGTCAAGGCGGCGGGCCGGCCGGCCTGACCCCGCCGCCTTGGAGTGGCTTTGTCATTAATTAATTAAGATAGGGGTAGGGACGGTATTCCGCCCCTCCCTCCGAACCGTGCGTGCGGTTTTCCCGCACACGGCTCTCCAGTTGATGGTTTCTTCACCGAGATTGGATCGCATCAAGTCGAGCTCGGTACATGGTGAAGAGCCCTCTGTCAGCGAAGAAGGAATTGGGCCATCTGTTATGGATGTC
>JAISRV010000014.1 GCA_031273445.1 Candidatus Adiutrix sp.
CGGGCGCCCGCGGCGGAAATTTATCTGAGCGTGGGCACTCCGGCGGGCCTGGTCACGGCCGGGGATATTTTCGCCGGGGACCGCCGCGTAAGAGTCATGGCCGCGCCTTTGGATTTCGGAGGGGCGGCGGGCCGGGCCGTGGCCCGTATTCAGCCGGCCGCCCTGGTGATAATGGAAACCGAATTGTGGCCCAACCTTATTTGCGCGGCCGAAGAATCGGGCGCCGTGGTCGTTCTGGCCGCCGGGCGTCTGACGGAGCGTTCTTTCAGGCGCTATAGTCTGGTCAGGGGCTTCATGGCCTCTCTTCTGTCGCGCTTTGACCTTATCGGCGTCTCGGGCCAGGCGGAAAAAGACATGTTCGCCGCTTTGGGCGCGCCGCCGGAACGTCTGGCCCTGTTCGGCAACCCCAAGTTTGACGGCCTTCTGGAAAGCTATGGCGGCCAAGACTTCAGGCGACGAACCGACGAGTGGGCCTGGAAGCTGTGGGGGGAGGGGCCTCATGGCCCCGTGATTGTGGCCGGCTCCACTCATCCGGGCGAGGAAGAGGCGGCGCTGGACGCTTTCATGAAGGCGGCCGCCTTCCGCCCCGAGTTGCGGCTGATTCTGGCGCCGCGCCATCTGACGCGGGTTGAAGAGGTGCAGGGTTTGGTCAAAAAGCATGGCCTGGCCCCGGTTTTGTCCTCGGCCGCGGCCGACCAGCCGCTTCTGAGGCGGGCCAAAGCGGCCATTGTCGATTCCATGGGCGCCCTGCCCCACCTCTACGCCCTGGCGACCATGGCCATTGTGGGCGGCAGCCTGCGCGAAGGCCTGATGGGCCATAATCCCCTGGAGCCGGCCGCCGCCGGGACGCCCCTGATGTTCGGCCCCCATATGAAAAGTTTCGCGGCCGAAGCCGCGGCCCTTCTGGCCGTCGGCGGGGCGGCGGAAACTTCAGCCGGAACCCTGGCGCGGGATATTGAAGCCTGGCTCCGGGCCCCTGATCAGGCCCGAGCCGCCGCCGAGGCGGCCCGGCGGCATTTGGCGGAGCGCGCGCCGGCGGCGCCGGCCCTGGCCGCCGCTGTTCTGGGGCTGATGTTTAACCGTCCGCTCCGGTGATGAAGGAGATTGACCATGTTCGGACCACGCGTCTTGCAGTTTTTTTTCGTTTTTATGTTTATGCTGGGCTTCGGCCTTTCCGCCGCCGAAGCCCAAAGGCCGCAACGCGCGACGACCAGGCTGGGCGACTTTCATCTGTCCATGGCCATAGCCGGAGACGACGTCTGGCTCTTTGAATTGAGCGAAGGCGAAATTGATCCGGGGCGCCCTTTCGAGGTTTCCCCCATGGTCGTCCCCGGCCTCTCCCTGTCTCTTCCCGCCGGGGGCGGCGGCCTCTGGTCCAGCGAGACGGCTTCAGTGCGCATAGCCCGCGACCCGGCCGCCGCCATCGTCATAACGCGCCGTAACGCCGTCGGCCCCGCTTTCTCCATCATGCCCTATGCCCCGGACGGCCGCTTGTCCGGCATCAGCTTCACCGGGGAATACAGCCATCTTTTAGGGCTGGGCGCCGATTTCAATCAGGCCACGGAGACGATCAACCTCCTGGGCGAGACGGTGATGCCCGGCGGGCCCTTCGGCAACCGCCGCCTGTCCAGCTTCGGCTACCGGCCCAACCAGGTGCAGATTCCCGTGCTCTACGCCCTCGGCGCCGACTCTCATTCCAGCGCTCTTTTTATCGACGAGACCCGCCCTCTGATGTGGAACTTCAAAGGCCGGCCCTGGACCGCCTCGACGGCCGGGCCGCTGGGGCCTGACGGGACTTTCCGTTTCTTCGTCGTCCTGGGGCCGGATATGCCCAGCCTGCGCCGGGCTTACATGAACATAGTCGGGCGCCCTCTGGCGCCGCCGCTGGAGGCCCTGGGCGTTTGGGCCAGAGAGACGGACGAGGTCAAAGACGCCGACTGGGCCCATAAACTGGCTCAGCTCAAAAGCGGCGTGCCCGGTCTGGCCGGGCTGTCGCTTAAAAGCGGCGATGAAAAAAAAACCGCCCTCAGGGAGGCGGCCAAAGTTCATAATCTGAAGATCATGGTCGACGAGTCGGCCTATGTGCCGGTCAATTCCGGTTTTTTTTCGGAACTGTCCCGGCGCTCCTACCTGGTGCGGCAGAACGGGCCGGACGGTTCGGCGCTGCTGGTGCAACACTATGGCCAGGACAGCGGTCTGGTCGATTACACCAACAGCGCCGTGCCCACTTTCTGGCACAGCCTCTTCCGTGAAGACCAGATCAATTCAGGCATAAGCTCCTTTCGGCTGACCGACGGCGATTTGTACGACTTCAGCGCCTCCGCCTATTATGAGGGGCCGCCCGGCGGCAATATCCACTCTCACTACGCCTGGGCCAACCGTTACTCCCTTTTGTGGCTTGAAGGGGTTTACGCCGGAGCGGCCAACCAGAGAATGCGCTCCAAGCCCCGGCTTTTGCTTTTGAGCCGCACGGCCGCCGCCGGCCTGGCCCGTTACGGCGGGGCCCTGTACAACGGGGAATCGTTTCTTTACAACTTCCGTTCGCTGATGGCCGCCAAAGCCCATGTGTCGCTCGCCGGCATTGATTACTACAGTTCGGACATATCGCAGGCTTTCAAAAACCGCCCTCCAGACCAGAACACCGCCCAGGCTTACGAGGCCTGGACGGCCCGAAGCGCCCTGACGGACCTGCCGCTGGTTCTGCCGGAAGAAATGTTGTTGACGCCGGGGGCCAGATACAATCTGGCCGTCAGGGAAAGCCTGCGGCCCTACTACTATTCGCTGGCCTGGATGGCTTACCGGCACGGCGACCCGGTCATTGCGCCTTTGGCCTATTATTTTCAGGACGACCTGGCGGCCAGGGACAGAATCGGCGAACTGATGCTGGGCCCGCATCTTCTTTTGGGCCTGAGCCTGGACGGGGGGACGGAACAGACCAGCGTGTATGTGCCCCGGGGCCGCTGGTACGACTGGCGCACCGGCGAGGCCCTGAACCAGGAGGCGCCGGGTCTGGTCTCTTTGGACCTGAAAGTCGCCGGCCAGATCAGCCCGCCCATCCTGGCCCGGGCCGGCGCCGTCATTCCGGCCCTTGAGACGGTGAACAGGCTCGACGGCTCAGCCGAGAAAATCGCGGCTCTGAAGATTTTCATAGGCGAGGAGCCCTCGGAGTTCATCTGGTATGAAGACGACGGCCAGACCCGCGATTATCTGCGCGACAAGGACGGGAAATACGGCCGGACCGTGGTCTCCGCCGTGACCGGCCCGGACGGCTCGACCGTGGTCGCCATTAAGGCCCGCGAAGGCTCCTGGGAAGGGGCGCCGACCGAGCGGCGCCTTTTGGTGGATATTTACGGCCCCAAGGCCCCCGGCGAAGCGACCCTGGACGGCTTGCCCCATAACCGCCTGGCCCGCATCTCCGAGCTTGACGAGATAGAGGCCGGCTGGGCTTCTTCCGGCAACAATCAACTGCGCTTTAAAACGCCGCCTTTGGATATGAGTCGGGATCATGTGTTTTGGTTCAAATGAAGCCGCCGCCGCGCGGCCGGCGCCGGCGATGAAAAATGAGGCGCCGGCCTTAAAAATAGGCTCGGTCCGCCTGGACAACCCTTTTATTCTGGCGCCCATGGCCGGGATATCCAATTGGCCTTTCCGCCGCCTGGCCAAGGAAGCCGGCGCCGGGCTGACGGTTTCGGAAATGGTCAGCGCCGCGGCTTTGTCTTTTCACGGCAAAGCTACATTGAAGCTTCTGGAGACGGATCCGGCTCTGGAAAAGCCCTTCTGCGTGCAGCTTTTCGGCAAGGAGCCCGAAACGCTGGCCCGGGCCGCCGAGGTCGCCGTCTCCCGCGGGGCCGACCTGATCGACCTGAATATGGGCTGCCCGGCCCGCAAGGTGATCGGCAGCGGCCACGGCTCGGCTTTGCTGAAGAACCTGGCTGCGGCGCGGCCGATTCTCGCGGCCCTGAGGCGGGCTGTTTCCGTGCCCATTACCGTCAAGACGCGGCCGGCTTTCGCTCCCGGGGCGGGGGGCACGGTTTTCGATCTTTTGCCGATGCTGGTCGATGAAGGGGTCGACGCGGTGACGCTTCATCCACGCCTGACCAGCCAGGGTTTCGGCGGCGAGGCCGACTGGAGCCTGGTGGAACGCCTGGCCGAAGTCTCGCCCATACCGGTCATCGGTTCCGGCGACATCAGCTCCGCCGCGGACGCGGTCGGCCGTCTGCGCCGCCACGGGGCCGCAGCCGTCATGATCGGCCGCGGGGCCAAAGGCCGGCCTTGGCTTTTCGCCGAATGCCTGGCTCTGTGGCGCGGGGAAAGCCCTCCGGAAGCGACCCTGGACCTGAGGCTTCAGACCGCCGACCGCCACGCCCGCCTTCTGGCCGCCTCAGTCGGCGGCAAGGCCCCTTTCATGCTGCGCACGGTTTTGATGTGGTACGCCAGGGGCCTGCGCGGCTCTTCGGAATTCCGCGCCCGCCTCTGCCGTGAAGACGATCTGGAAATTCAACTGGAACTCCTGGCCGAATGCGTCGAGCGCCACCGGCGGGAAGAAGGCGAGACCGCCGCCAGTCGGGTAAAAATCTGTTGAAAAAATCCGTCAAGGCAAACCGCTTGGGCGGCCCGGGGGGCGGGCGGCCTCGTCAGAGCCCGCTACAGCCCAGAGCCCGGATAGATGGTCGAACCATAAGAGCATGGCGAGATTTATCTGCAGGAGGTTTTCGCCGTCACGGTTGTGTCCCTAATTTTAACATATTCGTGACCTTTTTAGCTCCTTATCCCAATTTCAAGGGGTTAGGATTATATGACGGTTACAAAAGAATGGACAATGAGGAATATATTAAATCTCTGGTCGGGCGATTTTTTTGTTGCATTTTTTATCTAGGGATGTTAAAAGTTTATTTACAGTCAGCTGTGAGGCTGATGAAAGGTTTGGACGAGCAAGACGAGCAAAAAGTTTAGATTGACGCCGGATACGGAGAACCAGTGATATGGTCAGACTGACGGCCGCATATTTTTATTACTTTATATTTAGCTGGAGCTATTACCGCTTCAGCTATTTTTACGGTGAAAATATGTGCGGCCGCCATGCACTGAACGCTAGAAACGGAATATCCCGCTGAAATAAATAACGGAATATCCCGCCAGTCCAAGAGGAAGAGGGTTCATGTACATGAGCCCCCTTCCTCTTTTTATTTGGCGAAAATTCCGGCGACGGAGAATGGAGTTTGGGCATATGGACAGAATTGCCGTGGTCGGGCTGGGTTTGATGGGCGCCTCCCTGGCCTGGGCCCTGAAAGGTTTTCGCGGCGCCGTAATCGTCGGCGCGGACGCGAGCGCGGAGGTCTGCCGCCGGGCCGCGGCCGGCGGCGCGGTGGCCGAAGCCTGGACCGAGGCCGGCGCGGCCATTGAAGGGGCCGATCTGGTCATTTTCTGCGTCTATGCCCACCATATTCCCGGCTTGGTCGAAGCCAACCGTTCCGCCTTCAAGCCCGCGGCCGTGGTCAGCGATATCTGCGGCGTCAAGGGTTCCCTCTACGAGCGGCTGAAGGGCCTGATTCCCCGCGATTTGGAGTATGTGGGGCTTCACCCCATGGCCGGCAAAGAAAAAGACGGTTTTGAGAACGCCGACCCGGCTATTTACCTCAACTCCGGGTTGATTATTTGCCCTTGGCCGTCCACCAGACCGGAGACGGTGGACCTCATGAGGCAGTTGGGGGCCTATATAGGGGCCGCCCGGACGGCCGTGGCGGAAGTCGGCCCGCACGACGAGCTCATCGCCTATACCAGCGACCTTATGCATCTCGCCGCGGCCGGGCTGTGTCTGGATTATGACCGCCGCTTTGATCCGGCTTTTGCGGCCGGGGCTTTTCGCGACTGCACCCGCGTGGCCGACATCAACGCCGAGGCCTGGACCGAGCTTCTTATGGACAACCGCGCCCATGCCGCCGCCTGGCTGGGAAAATACATCGGCGGCCTGGAGCGCCTGCGCCGGGCTCTGGCCGAGGGCGACGGCGCGGCTCTTCACGGTCTTCTGGCCCTGGCCGGGAAAAACAAAAGAGAGATGCTGAGTTTATGAAAATAGTCAACGTGGGGCTGCCGGGAAATAATTACGATATTATGATCGACGAAGGGCTTCTGGCGCGGAGCGGCGAATTGATCGCGCCTTTGGTCCCGCCGCGTTCAATCGTGGCGGCGGCGGCGGATGAAAACGTCTGGAGACTTCACGGCGAATCCTTCTCCGCCTCGCTGCATAAGGCCGGGCTGAAGCATCGGGTCGTGATCATTCCCCCGGGCGAGGGCTCCAAATCCCTGGAGGGCCTGGCCGCCCTTTACGAGGCCTTCGCTGATATGCCGTTGCGGCGCGACGGCCTTGTCGTGGTTTTCGGCGGCGGCGTGGCCGGAGATCTGGGCGGCTTCGCCGCCGCCACCTGGATGCGCGGCGTTCGCTTTGTCCAGGTTCCGACCACTCTTTTGGCTCAGGTCGATTCCAGCGTGGGCGGCAAGACCGCCGTCAATCTGCCCCAGGGAAAGAACCTGGTCGGGGCCTTCCACCAGCCGGCTTTGGCGCTAATAGACCCCTTGCTCCTACGCACTCTCCCGGCCCGTGAACTGCGCTCCGGGCTGGCGGAGGTCGTCAAATACGGGGCCATTCGTTCGCCGCGCCTTCTGGCGGACCTGACCGGGGGGGGCGAGCTTGATTATGCCGCGATCATAGCCGAATGCTGCGGCATCAAAGCCGGGATCGTCGCCCGCGACGAACGTGACGGAGGCGAGCGGATGCTGCTTAATTTCGGCCACACTTTCGGCCACGCCCTGGAAAGGCGCGGCGGCCTGAACCATGGCGAGGCCGTGGCCGTGGGCATGGTCATCGCGGCCTTCATGGGCGAGGCCATGGGCCTCGCCAGACCGGGCACGGCCGCTTCGCTGAGGTCGGCGCTCACGGACCTCGGGCTGAATTGCGTCTGCCCCTGCCCTCCGGCGGAGCTTCTGCCGGCTTTGGCCGTGGACAAAAAAAGCGAAGCCGACGGCCTGCGTATGGCCTTTTTGCGCGAACCGGGCCAGGCCTGCCTAAAGGCGCTCTCTTTTTCGGAAATTAAGGAAATCCTGGGAAAGGCGGAAGACAGATGGAAGACGCAAGAGTGATCGGCCGGTTCCCGGCCGGAACGGCGACCCCGCCGCCTTCAAAAAGCCTCTCGCAACGCGCGATCATCTGCGGGGCTCTGGCGGCGCGGCGCGGCGCCGGCGGCGAGAGCCTGATTCGGAATCTCGACTTTTCCGAGGACGTCTCCGCTTCCCTTGCGGCCGTGCGCGCTCTCGGCGCCCGGACGGAACGGCAGGGGGACGTTTTACGGATTTTGCCGGGTCGCGGACCGGGCGCGGGTCTGATCGACTGCGGCGAGTCCGGCGCCACCCTGCGTTTCATGCTGCCCATAGCCGCGCTGGATGACCGCGAGACCGTCTTTACCGGGCGCGGGCGGCTCCTGGAGCGTCCCCTGGCGGCTTACGCCGGGGTTTTCGCCGCGGCCGGGGCGCGGTTTAGCCAGGAGCCGCACAGGGTTGCGGCCCAGGGCCCGCTTCGCGGCGGCGACTATGCCCTCCCCGGCGACGTCAGTTCCCAATTCGTCTCCGGCCTTTTGCTGGCCCTGCCCCTGGCCCC
>JAISRV010000074.1 GCA_031273445.1 Candidatus Adiutrix sp.
CGCTTCGGCTTCCACCCCGCGGGAGATGCGGATTATGTCCTCTCCGCTGGTTTTGTGGTCCAGCAGCCAGTCGCGCAATTCGCCGATGGTCCAGCCTTTGATGCGTTCATAGATCGACAGGTTGAGATCGGCTTTAAGCGCCCTGGAGACTTCATCCGTCTCCGGCGGCAACACCGGATTTTCATATATGTCGGCCAAGGTCAGATTGGCCAGAACAATCTTGGCCGCCGTGCGCTCGGTCACCGTCCGCGCGGCCCGGCCCAGAAGCGCGTCGCCTGATTTCTCGTCGTTGGCCCTGGCCAGCACCTCGGCTATGTTTTTGAAAGCATAGGTCTGCCCGGCCAGTATGGTTTTCAGAATCACGGTATTCCTCCTGGCCGGATTACGCGAAAACGGAGGCGTCGCCGGCCCTGTCGGTCAGGCGGCCGTTTTCCCATAAACCCATTTTTTCCAGCCATTCGGCGAAAGCCGGAATGGGGGAAAGCCTCAGCAACTGGCGCAGAGACGGGCCGTCATGGTAACTGGTGCACTGATAGTTGAGCATAATGTCGTCGCCGTGGGGAATGCCCATGAAATAGTTGCAGCCGGCCGAGGTCAGGAGGACGGCCAGGTTTTCTATGTCGTTTTGGTCGGCCTTGGCGTGGTTGGTGTAGCAGGCGTCGCAGCCCATGGAAATGCCGGAGAGCTTGCCCATGAAATGGTCTTCCAGGCCGGCGCGGATGATCTGTTTGGAGTCATATAAGTATTCCGGCCCGATGAAGCCCACGACGGTGTTGACCAGAAAGGGGCTGTAGCGCTTGGCGAAGCCGTAGCAACGGGCTTCCATGGTCACCTGGTCGGCGCCGTGGTGGGCTTCCGAAGACAATTCCGAACCCTGGCCGGTTTCAAAGTACATGACGTTGGGGCCGCAGGCCACGCCCTGATGAAGGGCCAGGTCGTGGGCCTCGTCCATCAGCTTCATGTCGATGCCGAAGGCGGTGTTGCCCTTTTCGGAGCCGGCGATGCTTTGGAAGATGAGGTCGGCCTTGGCCCCTTTGCGTATGGCGTCCATCTGGGTGGTGACATGGGCCAGAACGCAGGTTTGGGTGGGAATTTTGAAGCGCTGCTTGATCTCCTCGAAGAGGTCCAAAATGGCCTTGGCGTTGTCGGCCGTGTCGTCGACCGGGTTCAGGCCGATGACCGCGTCGCCCGCGCCGTAGGAAAGGCCTTCATATACGGAAGCCCTGATGCCTTCGAGATCGTCGGTGGTATGGTTGGGCTGAAGACGTATGGCCAGAGTGCCGGGCCGGCCGATGGTGGTGTTGCAGTGGGCGGAGACGCGGATTTTGGAGGCGCCGTAGATCAGATCCATGTTGGTCATGAGTTTGGCCACGCCCGCCGTCACCTCGGAGGTCAGGCCGCGGCTGACGCGCCTGATGGCTTCGCCGTCGGTATGGTCGCAGAGGAGCCACTCGCGCAATTCGCCCATGCTCCAGTTTTTTATTTCGTCGTAAATCGCTTCATTGACCGCATCCTGAATGATGCGGGTGACTTCGTCCTGCTCGTAGGGCACAACCGGATTTTCCCGGATGTCGGCCACCTTCAGTTCCGACAGCACATGTTTGGCGGCAATGCGTTCAGCCATGGTTTCGGCGGCTACGCCGGCAAGATGATCGCCGGAGCGGTCTTCGTTGGCTTTGGCCAGGACGTCCTTGACGTCTTTGAACTGGTAGGTCGTGCCGAATAGCGTCGTTTTCAAAATCACTGGTCTACCTCCGTTATAGCGGTTTTCGCGCCTGACGCGATCCCGCGGCCTTAAAGTTCCCCGGCCCCGCCCATCATTAGCCTTCGCAACCCGGAGGCGACGGAACCGGCCCCGTCGCCTCCGGCCCGGCCGGGCCGTATATCCATTCAAGTAGTTCTTTCATGCCTTCGCCGCTGATCGACGAGACGGCGAATATTCGTTTGACGCCGGCGTGGATCAGAAATCGGCGGGCTCTGGCCGCCTGGTCTCCGCCGGCCAGATCCAGTTTGGTTATGACGCCGACGACCGGGGCCTTCAGCGCCAGCGCCAGCCTCGACGGCAGTTGGATGGGGCGGCTGGCGTCCATGAGAAAAAGCACCAGCCGCGCCCGGATCGAGTTTAGAATCAAGGCGTTGTAAAACCGAGGGATGGCGACCATCTCGCCGGGAGTGTCTATGGCCTCTTCAAGATAGGTCAGGGCCTCGGTTTTTTTCACCTCGCCGTGAATCAGGTTCATGGCCTTCAGGAGCGTGCTTTTGCCCGCGCCCACCGGGCCTATGACCATTAAGGGCTTCGTCGCGCCGGCCGCGCGACTCATGTTTTCGTCAGCGGGGCCGGGCTGAAGCCCAGAACCCGGGTCAAAGCCTCCAGGGCGCCGGCCAGGGCGCTCTCCACCGCGGCCACATCGCCCGTAAAAACAAGGCAGCCGGTAAAGCGGTCGACGAATTCCAGCTTTATGTCGCCGGACTTGCTGGCGGCGTCGGCCGCGATAATCGCCCCTTCGCCGGGAGTTATGGTCATAAGCCCGATGGCCCCGCTTTCGTCGACCCCGATCTGCTGACACAGTTCGGCGACGGGGTGGGCGATCATGTGGGCCAGGGTGGCCTGTTTCCCCGGAACATATTCTTGAATTGAGCGCGGCTTATCCGTCATGTGCGCCTTGTCCCGCCTGGCGTCGGCTCGCGTCGGAAGCCTTCCGCGCCATGCGGCCGCGGGAAACGTCTTTCGCCTGCAATACTTGTGGATGTGGAACGATTTTGAATGAACATTCCCAATCACTGGTTTAATCATAGCCTTTTTTTTTAAATTTGGCAAATTTTTTTGTCGAATTTATGCGTTTTTCATTCTTATAAAATTTTCGGGGCTTGATTTCGGCCCCGCCCTGGGGGCTGGAACTGACTGCGCCGTCCAAAGGATTCCCGCCTGAGGGTCTGTTGGGTTTAATTTATTTGTTTTTTGATTCCATAAGTGATATTGGCGGGTTCTACGTTTCTTATTTCAAAATTATCGCTCATATTCTCTCCAACGGGCGCGGTTTGCCCTGATCCGGCTTTGGCGGAAGTCCGGGCGGCGGCCGGAAGGCCCGGGGGCTTCCGGCCGGCGGCGACGGGGCCGTGACGGGGCCGGATTTAATTTGTGATTTTTGTTATTAAAATTAGACTCTTGTAAATAATAACAAAAGCTTGAAAGGTCGAGGCGAGGGAAAAGGCGGCCAGGCGGCGGAGTTTCAAGAAATAGGCCATTTTTCATATTTCGGTATAAACACGACATGAAAAGGTTTAAACCACAATCGTTTTCGGTAAAAAATAGACTTGTTTGAATTGATATGACAATGAAATAGTTGAGGATTTTAAAATTTTACCTTGACAGCGCGGAGCTTTTATGACAAACTGACGAGGACTGGTCAAGAAATTCATAATTGTTGGCCTCAAAATGCGCCGAGCCGTGGAGGAGGTCCCGAAAGCAGGCTGTTTAACAACTGTTGCGGGAAAGGGCGAAGATGCGTTATGGTTGTTCCTGGTTAATTTAAGCGGAATTGATCCCGCGACGCGGCTTTGGCCGCGGCGACGGGGCAGGCCGGCGGTCTGCGCCGCGCCGCCTGAAAGATGGAAGTTTATTTTTGCGACAACGTTTTTGTCGGGGCTGTTTGAAGCTTGGTTGACAACTATGTTTGCCGACAGGCGGTTGTTTGCTTTCGGGCGCCTTTAATTCTTAATGTTTCATGTTTTTTTAAGTTGTCGTCTATAATTTTATTGAGTCTATATTTATTAAAGCAATGGCCTTCAGGACAGCGCCATCTGGTTTGGCCTTCGCGACGCACTCGTCCGCCGGCTCTTTGTCGCCGGCGGCAAAGCCGCGCCGGCGCCGCATAAGGGCGGCCGGGGCGGGGCGCCCCTGGCGGCGCCCAGCATCATCAAATGATTTGGACAAGGAGCCGACATCTTATGAAAAGAGCCGTACAGACAGGCACGCTTCTTCAACGGGGCTGCGGTTTGACTCTTCTCACCCCCGACGAGGTGAAGGAGACTCACTACGCGGGCCTGGAGATTCTGGCGAAAACAGGCGTTTTCGTCGAGTCCGAGGAAGCGCTTGAGATTTTCCATTCCATCGGATGCGTAGTCGACAAAGCCGGCAAGCGCGTCAGAATTCCCGCTCACCTGGCCGAGGCCGCCCTTCAGAGCGCCCCTTCGCAGTTCATAGTGCGCGGGCGCGACGAGAAAAAAAGCCTGGTCGTCGGCGGCAAGCGCGTCAGTTATACGCCTTTCGGCGAAGGCGTTCGCGTCAATGACCCCTATACCGGCGAACAGCGCGACTCCATAAAAATGGACCTCGCGGCCATCACCAGGCTGGCCGACTGGATCGACGAGTTCGATATAATACACAGGGCCGTGGCCTCGCAGGACGTTCATCCCGAGACCTACCCTCTGCACAACTTTGAAGCCATGGTCCACAACACCACCAAGCCCATTTCCCTGGGCGGCGGCAACGGCCGGCTGGTCGACAGGATGATTCAGCTGGCCGCCATGGCGCGCGGCGACAAAGAGTCGCTGGGCCTGGAGCCCTTTATGGTCATCAGCACCTGCCCGGTCAGCCCCCTAAGGCTGGTCGGCGAATGCTGCGAAATCGCCATTGCCGGCGCGCGCCACCGCATCCCGGTGCGTTTCACCACCATGGCCCTCTCCGGCAGCACCAGCCCCATCACCATGGTCGGCACCATGGCCGTGCAGAACGCCGAATTCATGGCTTGCGCGACCCTGAGCCAGGCGGTGAGCAAGGGGACGCCCATTTTCCGCAGCGGCACCTCCACGCAATTGGACATGAAAAAGGGCGACGCTTCCGTCGGTTCGCCGGAAATGGCCATGATGGCCGCCATGAACGCGCAGATCGCCCAGTTCCACGGCGTCCCCTCCTGGACCGGCGGCACATAGACGGATTCCAAGATTCCCGGCGGCGCCCAGGCTGGTCATGAAAAAACTCTGACAGCTCTGTTGGCTGGCTTGGCAGGGTCCAACGTCATCTACGGAGCGGGCATGTTGGAGTGCGGCATGACCGTCGATTACGGCCAGCTCCTGCTTGATTCGGATATGCTTCGGATGATCCTTTTCCTCCTCAAAGGCGAAGAAGTCTGCGAGGAAACGCTGGATCTGGAAGAAATCCACAAAATCGGGCCTCACGGCAACTATATGACCGCGCCCCTGACCAGAAAATACATGAAAGCCCAGAGCCGGCCGAAGTTCTTCGACCGCATGAACATGGAGGCCTGGAAAAAGCTCGGTTCTCCGGACGCCTATCAGGTCGCCCTGGAAAAAGCCAAAGAACTGTTGAAAAGCCATAAGGTCGAGCCGCTTTCGGATTCAGTGACCCAGGATATCCGCAAGTTCATTGAAGAAACGGAAAAGGAATGGGGCGTGCCCGTCAAAAATCCCGACTTCAATCCGACCCAGGGCTTCCTCATCAGGTAGGCCGAAGCCCGACCTCGACCGGCGGGCCGGAGGCGGTCGCCGCCCCAGCGCCGCGGCCGCCCCGGCGGACGAAACCTTCATCGGCCCGGGCGCCTAAGGCCCCGCCCCGGCCGCAACGCTTTCTGGATTAAAATAAATATGGAATTCAAATACGCTGTTTTCGACTTCGATATGACTCTTATCGACTCCATCAGGCCGCTGATGGTCAGCGCCAACCTGATCGCCGCTGAATTCGGGTTGCCCGAAGTCGACTATGACCAGGTGCATCAGGCCGAGATAGCCGTTCCCAACTGCACGTTCGAAAAACTGTGGGAGGGTCTCTGGGGCCGGTATGAACCCAAGTGGTTTGAGGCTTATGTAGACCATATGACCGACGTTGAATACAAAGCCATGGAGCTGTATCCCGGCGGCCGTGAAACCCTGGAAACCCTGGCCGCCCTGAACGTTCCTCTGGGGCTGGCCTCCAACCGCAATTATCCCAGAGAGGCCCTGGAGGCCCTGGGCATCGCCCGCCTGTTCGGGGCGGTGGTGGGCATCGCCGAAGTAGAACGGCCCAAACCCGCGCCGGACGTGTTGATTCGCGCGATGGAGCTTATGAAGGCGCCGGCGGGCGAAACGCTCTACGTCTGCGATTCCACGGGCGATCTCAAAGTTTCGGCGGCGGCCGGGGTCAGGGCTTTTTCCATGACCACCGGCGGCCATTCGGCGGCGGAGCTGCTGGCGCTGGGCGCCTGGCGGGTCGGCGACGAACTCGCGGAGATAATACCGCTGTTCCGGCCCTGACATAGTCCCGGCGGTTGAATAGTCCCGGCGGTTGAATAGATCAGTTCCCGGACGACCAGGTCTTTGCGATTTCAGACTTTGATGAAATAACTGTTGATACGTCTAGTCGGCAAGTCCGCTAGTCGGCAAGTCGACGATCGAAAACTCAAGTTTACGGGGCTCCGGCCCCAAAGCCTGACGCCGCCTGTGCGCGACGCGACTAAGCCGCACGAGGCTTTACAAGGAGAAAATGACACTATGGAAAAGTCGAAGATGGACATCGGGCCAATGTTGCGCTTCAAGCCCATGAGCGTCGAGTATGCCAACGAACAATACATCGAGGCCGCTGAAATGCGCCG
>JAISRV010000105.1 GCA_031273445.1 Candidatus Adiutrix sp.
GGCTCAGGAAAGTCAACTGGTCCATGACGCCGGCCGCGTCTTCGCCTTCGAGGCCGAGCCTGGCGCTGGCCTGGGCGCCGATGGCCAGATAGACGTAATCGTGATTGCGGCGGAGATTCTCCAGCTCTTTCGCGTCGATCTTTCGGTTGAGGTGAAGTTTGACGCCCAGAGCCAGGATGTTGTCTATGTCGGTCTTGAGGCTTGAGTCGCTCAAACGGAACAAAGGAATGGCGTCGGCGGCCATGCCGCCGGCCAGGGGCTTGGCCTCGAATATTTCCGTCTTGAAGCCGAGAAGGGCCAGATAGTGGGCGGCGGCCAGACCGCTGGGCCCGGCGCCGACGATGGCCGCCGACAAACCGTTGTCAAGCCCGGCCTTGAGTCCGGTCGCGCCTTTGCGGCTTTCCGCGATAAAGCGTTTGATCTCGCGGATCTTCAGCGGAGCGTCATAATTCAGCCTGGCGCATTTGAACTGGCACTGATGGTCGCAGACCGCGCCCTGCACGTTGGGGAAAGGGTTGGTGGCCAGGATGACCTGATGGGCTTTTTCGAACTCGCCGGCGGCGGCGTAGGCCAGGTAGCGGGGAATATCCTGCGAAGCCGGGCAGGTTTCCATGCAGGGGGCCGCGGCGCAGTTGAAACGCGGCAGCGGCCGTTTGGTCTTGACTCCATTTTTATAGACGTAAGAGGCTTTCATATAGCGCGGATCGTTCAGCGTCTCCGCCGCGTAGGCGGTCAGGTTGGCCAGCGCGGCCGCCGGCCCTTTCCGCCCGGCCCGGGCCTCAATGAAGCTTTCGAGGTCGGCGGCCCCGGCGGCCTTCATGGCCTCGCCGAGAGTTTCGAGATATTGCGACATACGGCCGTAGCCGCCTGGCCGCAACGCGTCTGAGCTGACGGTGACGGGCCTGAGGCCGGAGGCGATGAGCGAAGGCAGGTTCTGATGGTCGGCGCCGCCCGAAAAAGAAATGTCCAGGCCGCCGTCGAACTCTTTTTGCAGTCTGGCCGCCAGATTTACGCTCACGGCGTGGAGAGACCGGCCGCTCATATAGACCATGGCTTCGCTTTTGGGCAGGTTTTGCCGCTGATTCAGGGTCTCAAGGGTGTTGGTCAGTTTCAGGGCGAAGCCCACCTTGGTTTTTTTGGCCAGTTCCGACAGGTTCCTGATCAGCTTAACCCCGTCGGGATATTTTAAATCATGGCCGAAGGCCTCGTCCGGAACCCAGGTTTGATAGCCCAGCCTGTCGTTTAAAATGCCGCGCAGCGTTTCCGGCCCCAGAAGGGTGGGGTTGAGCTTGATGGCGGCGTGAAATTTCCTTTCGCCGATGAAGTAGGCGCCGATCTTCTCTATTTCTTCCGGCGGGCAGCCGTGCATAGTGGAGACGGTGATGTTGTCGGAAAGCTTGGCCGGTATTTTCAATTCGCGCGCGCGGGGGTGAATTTTCGCGGCCTCCTCTATTTTAGCCGCCAACTCCGCTTCGCAGGAGCCCATGCGGTCGAAAAAACGCTGCACCGCGGGGCTTTTGATGCCCTCGAGGTTGTAGCCCGCGCTCATATTGAAGATGAAGCCGGGTTCGCCGGGTTCGCCGTATTTCAGCCTGTCCTTCAGAATATGGATAAGGACGAAGGCGTTGAGGTATTCGTCAAAAGACTGCGCGAGCTTCAGCTCCTGCGACCACTCGCAGTTATAGCCTTCGTCGGCCATATCGATGCAGGGCTTGGTCACTTCAAGCTCGTCCAACGCTTGGATGGTTTTAAGCTCCAGATAGCGGCTGCCGGTGAGCCAGGCGGCCACGATGTTTTGCGCCAACTGGGTCTGCGGGCCGGCGGCGACGCCGATGGGCGTTTCCAGGACTTTACCGTAGCGAGTCAGGCGGAAGGGGTCGTTTTTTTGCGGCTTGAAAAACAGGTTTTCAGGAATGCCGTAGATTTCGCCTCGCGCCAGGTCGCCCAAAATCCACTTCAGATGCGTGCCTAGCGACGCCGGGCAAAACTTGTCGCTGTGTAATTTGCTCATGTGGTCCCCCAAGTCTGCGATTCAGCCGCGAGCCATGCTTCAGGCCGGATCGGATTTATAGACCCGGCTATTGAACATTGCAACGCCTCGGCGGCAAAAGTTATGTTCATTCAATAAAGTCAATACGCTGAAAACGGCTGGCGGGCGACAAAGCGCCCCGAGCCGGGCTCGCCCATGAAGCGTTCCCCGTCCACTATTTTTCGGCCGCGGGCAAAGACCATTTTGGGCCAGCCGCGCACCAAGAGGTCTTCAAAAGGAGTATAGTCCACAGCCTGGTGAAGGTTTTCGGCTGCGAGCTTTTTTTCGAAATGCGGGTCAAAGACGACGACGTCCGCGTCGAAGCCCGCCTGAAGCCCGCCTTTCCCGGTCAGGCCGAAAAGGCGGGCCGGAGCCGTTGAAACCAGTTCGACCCAGCGGCTCAGAGACATGCCCCGCTTGACCACGCCTTCGGAATATAAAAGAGGCAACCGCGTTTCCACGCCCGGAACCCCGCCGGGGCTGCGGAAGACGTTGCCGGCGGCCCGGGTTTTTTTGTCGGCCCAGGCGAAAGAACAATGATCAGAGGCGACGACCGAGATCGTGCCGTCCAAAAGGCCGCGCCACAGGGTCAGAACGTCCTCGCGCTTGCGCGGAGTCGGGGCCATGACGTATTTCAAGGCTTGGCCGAAATCGCCTTCATAGCAGTCGTCGGTCAAAACCAGATACTGCGGACAGGTTTCCGCCCAGACTTTCTTCCCTGCGGCGCGGGCCGCTCTGACGTGCTCCAGACCGGCCGCGGCGGAAAGGTGCACGATATAGAGAGGCGCGCCGCCGGCCGCCTCGGCCAGACAGATGGCCGTATCCACGGCCAGCGCCTCGGCGTAGCCCGGGCGGCTGCGGGGATGGCTGGAGGCCAGATGCGGCGCCGACGACTCCAGGTCGGCGGCCAGATGCGAGACGATGGCGTGATTTTCCGCATGTACGGTCATAAGGCCGCCGGTTGCGCCCAGAACCTTCAGGGCCGCCAGCAATGCCCCGTCGTCCAGGCGGCCGCCGTAAGTTAGGTAAGCCTTGAAGCTGGGGCAGCCGGCGCGAACCAGCTCGGGCAGGTCGCGGGCGGCCCGCTCGTCCCAATGCTGAAAAACGCCGTGGAGACCATAGTCAATGGCCGATTCCACGGCGTTCTTCCGATAAATATTCAACTGATGCTCCAGGGGGCAGCCCTCAGGCCCGAACCCGGGGTGCTCCACCACGCAGGTCGTGCCGCCGTAAGCCGCCGCCCGGCTTCCCAGGAACCAGCCGTCGCTGACATGGGCCGCGCCCAGGCCCAAATCCAGATGGGTGTGCGCGTCCACGCCGCCAGGCACGACCAGAAGCCCGGCCGCCTCGACGATTTCAGCCCCGGGCGGGGCGGCCAGGTTTTCGCCGACGGCGGCGATAAACTCGCCGGACATCAGAAGGTCGGCCTGGAAATCATGTTCCGCCGTGACCAGTCGGCCGTTTCTGATCAAAACATCCGTCATTTCATTTTTCTCCGCAATGCTTGGCCGGCTGGGTCGCAGCCGGGCAAAAAATGTGATTTTTGCCCGGCCAGGGGCTTTTTAGGCTTTTCAACCAGTCGCTTCGCTCCGTCGCCCCTCTCCGGGGGCGACCGGCTATTCTCATTTTTGGCTTGGAGCCTTGTCGGGACTGGGTCATCGCCGGGCAAAAAATGTGATTTTTGCCCGGCCAGGGGCCTTTTAGGCTTTTCAACCAGTCGCTTCGCTCCGTCGCCCCTCTCCGGGGGCGACCGGCTATTTAAAAAAATTCGCCTACACTTTAGGACTGCCGCCGCATGGCCTCCCACAGGCGGAGGGCCTGCTCCTGGGCAT
>JAISRV010000194.1 GCA_031273445.1 Candidatus Adiutrix sp.
CCGGAAGCGCGACATTTGGCCGCGCCTCGTCGGCCGCGGGCGACGAGGCCGGCTCAAGCGGCTGCGGAGGGACGGGAGCGAAAAATTCGAATTCAGCCTGAGACATCAGGACGCGCGCCTTGGCGAAAACCGCTTCTCCTTCTTTGGAGACGAGCCCTCCGATATGGTCGGGGTGGGTGTGGGTCAACAAAACCATATCTATGTCGTCAGGGCTGAAGCCGGCGCTTCGCAATCGTTCTATGAAATGATTTTCGCCGGGTCCGGCTTCGCCGTATCCGGCGTCGATCATAATATTGCGGCCGCCGCCCTTGACGATGAAAACATTTACGGAAGCCGGCGCTTTGCCGCCGGGCATGGCCTTTTGCTTTTCGGCCGGCGTCAGGGGGCCGCTAAAGATTGAGGCCGGCATCTCCGCGGCGCGGTCCTGTATGGAAAAGACGGTAAAATCGCCGACGGAGAATTGTTTGACGGCGTCGCTCTGGGCCAGACAGGCCCGCGGCCCCGCCAGAAAACAGGCCAGGGCCAGAGCGAATATTCCCATAAAGACGTATGCGTATGAATGACTTGGCATTTGCTTCTCCTGCTTGATTGACTGTATTCACGCTTCCCATGCCTTGCGACACTAACACTAGTAGGCGGTGGAGTCAAGCGCACACCCATGTTTACGTTTGAGCTTGAGGCCGGCTTTAATCTTGATATTCCGGATAATATTCAAGTCGGCCTGACATATGGCGGCCAGGGCGGTCTGGATGGCATAAATGTCAGGCGTTGCCGTTGTCCCTGTCCCGCTGATTTTTCCACAGGGTCACCCGGCTCATGCCCAATATTTCGGCCACTTTGGTCTTGTTGCCGCCATGCCGCTTCATCAACTGGCTGATGAGCTGTTGCTGCATATCCTTCATGGGGCCCAGGGCCACCGTCAGACGGTCTTCCTCTTCTCCGGATTCATCCTCCCTGGCTTCCTGAAAATGGCGAACCTGTTCGCCGACGCTGTCCAGCAGCCACTCATTGATGTCCTGGCCCGGGTCGCAGAGGATGACGCTGCGGCCGACGCAGTTTTCCAATTCGCGGACATTCCCGGGCCAGTGGTGCTCCTGCAGAGTTTTCAGCGATTCCTGGCTGGCGGTCAGCGGTTCGCGCTGGCACATTTCAGTATACTGAGCCAAAAAATGCTCCATCAGAACGGGAATGTCCTGCTGACGCCGCCTTAAGGCGGGTAGGTGTAGGGTCAGCAGATTGAGCCGGTAATACAAGTCGCTGCGAAACTGGCCGTCGCGAACCATCTTATACATATTTTTGTTGGTGGCGGCCACCACCCTGACATTGACGTTGATGACCTTGTCGCCCCCGACCCGCATGACCTCTTTTTCCTGCAGAGCCCGCAAGAGACGGCCCTGGATGTTGGACGAGGTCTCCCCGATTTCATCCAGAAAAATCGTGCCGTTGTGGGCCAGTTCAAACAGGCCGGGCTTGCCGCCTTTTTTGGCGCCGGTAAACGCGCCTTCCTCATAGCCGAACAGTTCGCTTTCCAAAAGGCTCTCCGGCAGGGCCGCGCAGTTGATGGCCACGAAAGGCCCGTCGCGCAAAGGGCTTTCATTGTGGATGCTCTGAGCCATTAATTCCTTGCCGGTGCCGGTTTCACCCTCGATCAGAACGGCCGCCTGAGCCCGGCTGAATTTTTTGGCTTTGGCGATGATCTCCTTCATGGGTTTGCTGACGGCGATGATGTCGCTGAAAGTGTATTTGGCGAAAAGACCCTTTGCCCCCAACTGGGCCCTGGCCCTGGCCTCGACCTTCTGAAGATAACTCAGCCCTTGAAAAGTCAGGACTGTTTCGCTTCGCTCCGAACGAAAATGAATAGGCGCTCGGCTGACCATGAATTTTTTGTCGCCCCAGACGATGAGCTTGTTGACCACCGGCTGGCCGTCGCCATAGAGCTGAGTCAAGCCGGCCGGGCTGGCGTCCGAATCCAGACGCTGGCCCAGAACGTCCTGGCCGCGAAGGTCGAGCATAAGTTTGGCGGCTTCGTTCATGACCGTCACCTGCGACTGATGATCGACGGTCACAATGCCTTCGCGGGAATAGTTTAAAATGCTGGCCAGACGCATGGATCGCATGGCGTCCCGGGCGTTCAGGTCGGTAATGTTGCGGGCCGCCAGAAGAGCTTCCCTGACGTGCTTTTCCTTGGACTGCACCAGCACGTACGGTAGGCCGATGGATAAGGCGTATTTCTCCACGCAGCCTCCGAAACCGATCAGAGCGTAGTCCTGCCCGAAAGTCATCACCTTGTCCAGCATGCTGTCAAACTCTTCCCGGCAGGTGTAGGAAAAAGACAGGGCCGTGTCGTGGGTGATGGCCTGATACATGGCTTCGAATTCCTGCTGTTCCTCGCCCTGGTGGGACAGCAGCACCATTTTCTTGCCCAGGGTTTTGGCTTTTTGAAAGGCTCGCAGATAATCACGGGCAGTCAGGGCAATGGCGATGACCGGCTTATGAACCATTTCTTTGATGGCGTTGGCAGTGCCGGCCTGGCTGATGATGACGTCGTATTCATCTTCATGGTCGCGGGCTAAAATATGACCGTTCAGATGGATGCCGCCCTGAACTATATCCAGCGGTAGATCGATTTCCTCGGCCAGGCGGGCCGCGGTTTCAGCCAGCTCGCTATAAATGGCCACCATAAGGATGCAGGCCTTGCGGGGAGCGCCCAGGCGGATAATTTCCAGAGTTTGCGATTCCATTGGGGCCTCAAGGCGAGATGGCCGTCAAGCCCTTGTCCGGGGCCAAAAGCCCGGACATCACTGCCGCTACGGCGGCGCATTGTCCTGATTGAGGCAATGCGATTTATAAATTAACGAAAATGTAAAAATAATTAACTATTACAATTTATGGGCTGGCTCCTGCAATTCAGCTTTGTTGCCGAATTTTTCCGGCCTGCCAGCCCAACTCAGAGTTCAGGGCATTTGTAAATATATTGTCTGAACATTTAGTTCAAATATTTCTCACATATCGTTAATTTTTGAATCAGCATACGTTAAATTTTAAAATATGGCAAGCCCTGTTTCTCTCTCCTTCCTCAATGGCTCTTTATGATCATCTCTGAAAAAATATTTAATTATCAGCCGATTCTCTAAAACTAAAAAATAAAATCAAAATCGGCACACTCCTTGCATACTACTGGGGCAACATCGCGACAACATTTCCGTAACGATATTTCCATCTGTTATTAACTGCTGGGATATACTATATTTTTATTTTTCTTCAGCTCGGTTGGCAAGCAGCCGGAAGGATGAGAAGGCATGGCCAGAAAACAGGAACTTATCCAGGGCAACCACGCCATCGCCCTGGGCGCTTTTTACGCCGGCGCCCGTTTTTATGCCGGCTACCCCATCACCCCTTCTTCGGAGATCGCCGAAGTCTGCGCCCGGGAACTGCCGGGCTTGGGGGGCGCCTTCATGCAGATGGAGGACGAGATCGCCAGCATGGGAGCCATCATCGGCGCTTCGCTGGCCGGAGTCAAATCTTTCACCGCCACCAGCGGCCCCGGTTTTTCCCTGATGCAGGAAAACCTCGGAGTGGCGATAATGGGAGAAGTTCCGGTGGTGGTGGTCACTGTGCAGCGCTCAGGCCCCAGCACGGGCCTGGCCACCAAACCGGCCCAAGCCGACCTCATGCAATTGCGCTGGGGCCGCCACGGCGACCAGAGCCTCGTCGCCCTGATTCCGGCCACTGTGGCCGAGTGCTTTGAGCTGACGGTCAAGGCTTTCAATCTCAGTGAAAAATACCGGGCGCCGGTCATCGTCGCTCCCGATGAAATCGTCGGCCACATGCGGGAAAACTACGCCCCGCCGGAACCAGGCCAACTGGAAATAGTCGACCGGGCCCAGCCCCACGGATTGATCGAGGACTATCGGCCTTTTAATTTTGAAGACGGCGCGGTGGCCCCCTTGGCTTCCTTCGGCAGCCCTTACATCAGTCACATCACCAGTTCCATGCACGGGGAAGATGGTTACAGCGACAACTCGCCGGACAACGCCGGCCGTCGGATCAGCCAACTGCACCGAAAACTGGAAAAAAACATCGACGATATCGTCATGACCCGCTCTTTTGACCTCGACGGCTGCGATACCCTCATCGTGGCCGTGGGCTCGGCCGTGCGGGCCGCCCGGGCCGCCGCCAAAGAGGCCCGCCAGCGGGGACGCCAGGTCGGCGTGCTTCAAGTCGTCACCATGTGGCCCTTCCCGGAGCGTGAGGTTCGGCGGGCGGCCTCCCGGGCCGAAACCGTGATCGTGCCCGAAATGAACTACAGCGGACAACTGGCCGGTGAAGTGGGCCGGGCCGCGCCGGGAGCGCGCCTGATTCGGGCGCCCAGCTTTGACGGCCGGGGCCTCACTCCGGCCGACATCACCGCTGTGTTATAAACACTGTTTTGTGCCTGAAGGAGTAATATTATGGGCCACACCAACGGTCTCGCCTATCTGAGAACCGATATCCTACCCAATATGTGGTGTCCCGGTTGCGGCAACGGCATCGTGCTTTCGGCCATGCTACGAGCCTTCGAAGCCCTGAAGCTGGAACATCACGAAGTGGTGGCGGTCAGCGGCATCGGCTGCTGGGGCAAGGTTGACGATTACATCACCGTCAACGCCCTCCACGCCACGCACGGCCGGGCCCTGAGTTTTGCCACGGGCGTGAAGGCGGCCAATCCCCGGCTGCGCGTCCTGGTGCTGGCCGGCGACGGCGACGGGACCACCATCGGCGGCAATCACTTGATTCACAGCGCCCGCCGGAATATGGATCTGACGATGATCATGGTCGACAATTTCAACTACGGCATGACCGGCGGCCAGTATTCGGCCACCACCCCCGGCGGACGCGTCACCAGCACCACCCGGGGGGGCAATCCCGAGCGCGCCTTTGACGTCTGCGAACTGGTGCGGGCGGCCGGCGGCAACTATGTGGCCCGCCAGTCCATCGCCGAAGGAGCGCTGATTCAGAAAAGAATTGAAGAAGGCTTAAGCCGCCCCGGCTTTTCCTTCATTGAGGTGATCAGCGCCTGCACCACTCTTTACGGCCCCAACAACGGACTGAAAACGCCGGTGGATATGTTCCGGCAGTTTAAAGAGAAATGTCTGCCCAAGGAAAAATACGACCGGATCGAAAACGCCGCGGCCAAAGGCTATCTGACCACCGGAGTGCTGCACCAGGCCGACGCCCCGGATTTTCTGAGCCAATATGAGGCCATGCGCGGGCGTCTGGCCGCCGCGAAAGGTGGCCGGGCATGAGTCGTCATTTCGAATTGCTGTTGGGCGGCTCCGGCGGTCAGGGGCTGGTTTTCGTCTCCTCTTTCATCGCCAAGGCGGCCATGGCCGACGGACTTAACGCCGCCCAGACTCAATCATACGGCATCGCCCAGCGCGGCGGATTCATTTCGGCGGAAGTGGTGGTCTCGGATCAGGAAATACTCTATCCCAAAGTCACCCGGCCGGATCTGGTCATCGCCCTCCATGAGGCGGCCGAGCCCCATTTCGTTAAACTCGACTCCAAGGTCGTCTTTGACAGCGGGCTTATGGACTCCCAGCCGCGCCCCGGCTGGGCGGGTTTGCCCTTCACCGACCTGGCCCGTTCGCTGAACTGTCCCAAGGCGGCCAATCTGATCGCCTTTGGCGCGGCCCTTCATTTCGCCCCCTTCATTCCCTTGGAGGCGGCGGAAGCGGCGGCCCGGGAATCGTTTCCGTCCGGCGCGGCCGAGATCAACATTCAGGCCCTGCGCCTCGGCCGCTCCGAGGCGGTTAAAAAATTTCGCGGCGGGAGGCTGAGGTGAAAAAATATACGGTGCAAATATTGTCCGAACGCTGCAAGGGCTGTGGCCTGTGCCGCGAAGTCTGCTCCCGGCAAGTGCCGGAAAATTCCGGCTGTTTTAACCGCCACGGTTATGAATATTTCCGGGCCGCCCAGACCGAGGACTGCGTCGGCTGCCGCCGTTGTCTGATGGTCTGCCCCGATTTCAGCATCGAACTGACCGAGACCGGAGGCGCGTGATGATCCCCGTCACTTTTCAGCAACTGGCCGATCAGGTTTTAAAGGACAAAGGGCCGAAAACAGTGGCGGCCGTGATCGCCCCCGAAGACGCCCACACCCTGGAGGCGGTCGTCTACGCCGCTGATCAGGGCCTGGTCGAGCCGCTTCTGTTCGGCCGGAAAACGGCCGTCAAAGCCGATATCTACGACGCGGTGGTGGTCGATGAGCTGGAAGACATCGCCCGCTTCACCGGCGTTCCCCAACTGACCCGACGGGCCTCCTGCCACGTCCTGAACATGCGGGCCGTGGCCCTCAAGACCGCCCAAAAATACGGCCGCCTTTTTCAAGATTTGAATTTCGTGGTCTGCCACATGGGCGGGGGCATCACCGCCACGGTCATCAGCCGGGGCCGGATGATCGACGCCCTGACCGACGAGGAGGGATCTTTCTCCCCAGAAAGGGCCGGGGGCGTGCCCTGCCGTCAGTTGGCGGATCTCTGCTATTGCGGCCAATACAGCCGCCAGGAGATCACCAAGCTCATGCGGGGCAGGGGCGGGCTGGTGGCCTACCTGGGCGCCAACAGCGCCCTTGAAGTCGAAAAACGTATCGCCGCCGGCGACCACCGGGCCGAGCTGATTTATTCGGCCATGGCCTACCAGACCGCCAAGGGCATCGGCGGGCTGACCACCGCTTTGAAGGGCCAAGTCGACTACATCGTTCTAACTGGGGCCCTGGCCCGGTCGCCCCGTTTCCTCGACCAGGTTCGGGAGCGGATCGGCTTCATCGCCCC
>JAISRV010000206.1 GCA_031273445.1 Candidatus Adiutrix sp.
GAAGAAGCCGCGATGCTCCCCGGCGGCATAACGGACGAACGCCCCAAGGCTTTGATTGTTTATGACGACGAGGAAACCACCAACACGCTTATCGAAAAACTTGAAACGATCGGCTATCAGTCCACGGTGGCCATCAACGTGCGCGACGCGGCCAAGCAGATCAAGTTCACCAAGTTTGAAGTTCTTTTATTGCAGGAAGATTATTACGGCTCCAATCTGGCCGGCAATCAGCTTCTGCGGGCCGTCCAGGCCCTGGACACCCACAGAAGACGCGGGATGCTGGTGGTGCTCATAAGCCCGACCATGGTCACCCTGGACGACCTGTTGGCCTTCTGCCTGTCCATTGACGCCGTCGTCAACATCGAAGACCTCCATACCATCGACCGCATCCTGTTGAGCACTGTCGGGCGGGCTAAAAAATTCTACGACGCCTATCAGGAGATGCTGGCCAGCTGCGGCCTGGAATAAGCTTTAGGCGCCGGCGAAGCCGGGCGCCCGGAGACGAAAAAAACGCGGCCCCGCGCGGTTTCCCGGCGGGGCCGCGGTCTGTCGGCCTGTTCGCCTTAGTGCAGCCAGGGGCCGGCGGAAGCCGGCCGGCTGCGCCCCGGGTCGCCGAAAAGGCTCAGACGATCCAGAATATCTCTCAGAAGATCGCGGTTGGCGTTGGACAAATCTTCGGTTTCGCCGACGAGTTTGCAAAGCATTTCCAGGGCCTCGTCCATGGCTTCGTTGATCTGGCGGCGCTGGTCGGCCAGTTTGCGCGTGAAGCCGCGCCGGGCCTCATTGAGATAGGCCAAAATTTTGCGCGAGGCCAGGGCCTCGGGCCGGGAGGCCAGGCTCAGGGAAGGGCCGTCAAAATCATCGGCGCCGGCCAGGCGGGCCACAATATGCGAATAGCCGCGGAATTCCTCGTCTAAAATCAGGCGCTCCCGCTCCTGGTCGTCTGGAAGCTCCGCCGCCCGGTCGGCCAGGGCATACATGCGCCCGATGGTTTCGTCCAAGCGGTCGAAGGCTTCTGTCGCCAGGCGGCAATCCTGGATTATTTCCGGCATACGCGCCATTTCATCGGACAGTTTTTCCAAAGAATTAATCACGTCCAGCGGTTCGGAAAAAAGGGCCAACTCCGGCAATTCACTGGCCAGAACCCGGGCGATCCGTTCATGGCGGCTCAAATCGGCGTAGGAACTTTCGCTGTTGCTGATGGCTATCATGGCGCTCTCCTGAAGCTGACCCGGCTTCGCGCGGGCCAGGCGCTTTTATGACGATAAGACGGCAGCTTCTGCCGCCGTCTCAGGGAGAAGCAACAATCTTGCCAAAAAATCCCAACCAGGGCTTTTTAAGCGCCTCAACATGAGCGATGAGACAAAAAGGCCTAACGAACGGAATATCGTAACGAACAGAATATAATGAGCGATGAGACAAAAAATGTGGTGAAATGGCTACGCGACTTTGGCGAAGGCTCAAAAAGTGTTGCCGAAAAGAGACAGGAAATTGGCCGACGCAGAGGCTTGACTTTTGTATAGATGTGATTTTATTACATTTATAGACGCAAGGGCCTTGCCGGCGTTTGGCCTGTATTTTGCAAAAACAAAAAATGAGTTGCGGCCTATCCGGCGCCGCTCATTTTAGGCCGCCGCCCGCTGTCGGCCGGGCCGGCCGATCAAGCCCCTAATGGCTTAGGATGCGGCGCGTCCGCGGCCGCGCGGCCTGGGCGCCCGGCAAGCTTCCAGGCCAAAAAACGCTTTATTAAAAAAAAGCTTGCCAAAGTCGCTATAGTTTGTAATAATAGTCGACAATTGGGCAGCCGCATTAGGCAGCGGCTAACAATCCGGCGTCGGGCCTCAGCCCGCCCGCCGGCGAACAATTGGGCAGCCGCATTAGGCAGCGGCTAGCAATCCGGCGCCGGGTTTCAGCCCGCCCGCCGGCGAACATTCTTTCATTTTTTTCTTAAGGAGAAGAAAGCATGAAAAAGAAAGCTTTGGCCATGGCTCTGGGCGCCATGATGGCGGCGGGCGCCGCCTCTCAGGCCAACGCCGCCAGTCAGGTGGATTTTACCGGTTACTATCGGGCCTATTACGTGGTCGAAAGTAACCTAGACCATCAGTCCGGCGACGCGGCCTTTACCGACAGCTTTTTCGCCCACCGGCTGAATCTTGAAATCGCCTTCACCCCCACCGATGAAATCAGCGTCCACTGGCGTTTGCGCGCGCCGAATCTGGCCCGTTGGGGCGCCGGCAGTCTGAACCCTGTGACCCACTTCCTCTATGGCCGCATTAAGCAGGATTGGGGCACGGTGTATGTGGGCCGCGTCACCGACGTTCTGAACAGATACGGCTTGGCCTCCCTGGGTTATGGCCGGTCCACCGACCCGGTCTTCACGGCCACCGGCCCGTTTGAAAGCAACTCGCCTGTAGACGCCATCCGTTACGTCAACACCTGGGACAACGGTTTCGGCCTGCTGGCGCAGTATGCTAAGGTGTCGACCGGCGTCGCCGACAATACCGTGGCCAGCTGGTCCAGCGACCACGATTTAGACGGTTTCCGCGTTGAGCCCCGTTATGAATGGGATGGCGGCGGCGCGGCCCTCGGCCTGGTTTACGAGCGCAACGCCACATTCGGCCGGACATCCGCCGCCAACGGCGGCGACGACAAGCGCAACGCCTGGTACCTCAACCCGGCCTTCTCCCAGAGCTTCGGCGACTTCGGCCTTCATTTTGAAGGTCTGGTCGGCTGGGCCAGCACTGAAGTGAAGGGTCTGCAGGCTGATGGCACAACCTATCCCGACCGTGACGAAGAAGGCTATGGCTTCTACCTGGACGGCACTTACAACTACGGCCCCGGCAACGTGGCCCTGGCCGGCTGGTGGGCCTCCGGCACCGGCTTGGGGGGCAACAGTTGGTACGAAGATGAGAACGGCGTCGAATGGTGGACCGAGCAGAAGTCCAAGAGCCTGGTCGACTTCGGCACCAACTTCTACCCGCTGGTCGTGGCCTTCGGCGACAGCCGCGGCTGGCAACGCAGCGGCGGTTACAGTGACCTCAACGTTAAAAACTACAGCGGCAACGCCAACGCCGTGACCGTGGCCAACAATGCCTTCACTAATTTCGTCTTAGGCCCCGGCGGTCTGGATCGTTATTTCGGTGACGATGAAGGTGTCGCTCGTATTTCCCAAGATCGGGTTGGTGGCTACACTATCGCTCATAGGACTGCGCAGAGCACCCCCGCCGGCGCCGGCGCCAGCTGGTATGACAATGAAGTGTGGGATTCCCTCAACTCCGGCACCAGCAACCACTGGGCGCTGGCTCTGACCGGCAACCATTCCTTCACCGACGAGATCGCCCTGCATTGGGCCGTGGCCTACCTCGGCCTGAACAAGCCCAACTACCGGATAACGAATTCGTTCAGCCTGGGCAATGATCTGGATAATTTGTCCAGCGACATTAACACTTATACCTACGCCGAGCAGGACAAAGACCTGGGCTGGGAAATCGACCTGGGCCTGGAGTTCCGGCTGCTTGACAACCTGCGCCTCACCACCACCTTTGGCTATCTGTTCAGCGGCGACGCCTACAGAACCCTGCGCGGCTACAACGTCGGCGCCGAAAACTCCGCCGGCGAAAACCTCCGCGCCGTCCGCGCCGTTTGGGAAGACCCCAAAGACGCCTACGGCTGGTACAACGTGCTGCAGTTCTCCTTCTAAGAACTCAGCCTGATCACGCCGTCAAAGCGAGCCCCCCTGGCCTCCCGGCCCGGGGGGCTTTTTAATTCAGGCTACGGGCCCTCAGATCGTTCGTCGCGACAGTCTCCGCAATACATGAACCGCCGTATACGGAACCGTACGTACGGCGGCGTGGGAGGTCGGCGGGGACGCCCCCGCCTCCTACCTGATAACTGATTCTCGTAGGGGCGGGGTCGGCTACCCTGTCGGCCCGCCTTCTTAGGCAAGACCGCATCCGAGATGCTGCGCATCCAGCCAGGAGGGCGGTCACGCGTGGCTGACCCTGCGGCCTGGTCGGCGCGGCCGGCGGGCCTGGTCGGCCGGCGGGCCTGGTCGGCCGGCGGGCCTGGTCGACCAGCGGGCCTGGTTGACCAGGGCCATCATTGCGGGGCTCCGCCCCGCGCCCCGCCAGGGGAGGGCCTACGCGGCCCTGCCCTGGACCCACCCGCGCCAGGGGCTCCGCCCCTGGACCCCGG
>JAISRV010000224.1 GCA_031273445.1 Candidatus Adiutrix sp.
CTGGCCGCCTCCCTGGCCGTGTTTTCGGTCGTCGCCGACCCTTCCGAAATAGAAGACGCGGAGGCCGCGGCCGCCCTTTTGGCCGAGGCGCTTGATCTGGATGAGGACGCTCTGAAGGCCAAATTGACTTCCAACCGCAAATACGCCCGGCTCAAGCGCCATGTCGAAGCCGAAGAAGCCGGGGCGGTCAAGGCCCTGGGGCTTAAGGGCATAAGCCTGGCTCGCGAATATCGCCGGGCCTACCCCAACGGCCGGTTGGCCGCCAATATTCTGGGTTTCGTCAACCTTGACGGCGAGGGGCTGGAAGGCCTGGAAAAGGCCATGAACGATCAACTGCGGCCCGGCAATGAAACGACTAGAGTCAAGCGGGATCGCCGCCGCCGCGAAATGACCTCCGACGTGGGCGCCGACCTCAACCGCAACCGCGGCGCCTCGGTTATTCTGACTCTGGACCGCCGCATTCAGTATGTCGCGGAAAAGGCCTTGGAGAACGCGGTGCGGACTTACGGG
This sequence comes from Candidatus Adiutrix sp., assembly GCA_031273445.1. GTDB lineage: Bacteria > Desulfobacterota > Desulfarculia > Adiutricales > Adiutricaceae > Adiutrix. Next base: position 511 of record JAISRV010000224.1, read on the forward strand.
GCCAAAAGCGGCATGGCCGTGGTGATGCGCCCCAAAACCGGGGCCGTGGCGGCGGCGGCCGTCTGGCCGACTTTCGACCCCAACAGTTTCGGCGATTTCCCGAAAAACGCCTTGCGCAACCGCATTCTTACCGACACTTTCGAGCCCGGTTCGACGCTGAAAATATTCGTGGTCGCGGCCGCCCTTGAAGAAAAAACGGTCACCCCGGAAACGGTCATCAACTGCGAAAACGGGGCCTTCAAGGTGGCCAACCACACCGTGCGCGACACCTCAAGTCATGGCGAACTGACCGTCAGCCAGGTCATCAAATTGTCCAGCAACATCGGCTCGCTCAAAATAGGCGACCTTCTGGGGAACGAACTTTTATATAACTATCTGACCCGCTTTTCCTTCGGGGAAACCACGGGCCTGGAGCACATGCTCGGCGAAAATTCCGGCAAACTGCGCCATCCGAAACAGTGGCACAAGATCGACGCCGCCAATATAGCTTTCGGCCAGGGCCTCTCCGCCACCGCCCTTCAGATGGTCATGGCCATGAGTTCTCTGGCCAATGACGGCGTTCTCATGCGCCCTTACATAGTCGACCGGATTATTGACGCCGACGGCAAAGTCATTAAGAAGACCGAGCCGCAGATCATCCGCCAGGTAGTTTCGCCTCTGACCGCTCGGCAGGTGGCGGCCATGTTGCGCATGGCCGTGCAGAAGGGCGGCACCGCGGTTCGCGCCGAGGTCAAAGGCTATCCGGTGGCCGGCAAGACCGGCACGGCCCAGAAAGTCGCCGACAGGCGCGGCTACGCGGCCGGCAAATACGTATCGTCGTTTCTGGGCTTCGCCCCCTATCATGACCCGCAGTTGTGCGTCCTCGTCGTGCTGGACGAGCCGGCCAACGGCTACTACGGCGGCACGGTCGCCACTCCGGCCTTCAAGGAAATAATGGAAAACGCCCTGCCGCTTCTGGATGTTCCCCCTACCGAAGGTCAGGGAGATCCGGTCTGGCCGCTTCTGGTGCGAAACTCCCGCGGCGCGCCGGGCGTGACGGAAACGAACCAGTCCAACAATTTTATCCGCGTCAAACTTAAAAAAGGCGATCGCGGAGCCAGGGGCCCGATCGCCGTCGCCGGCGAGGAACGGGGCGAGGCGGCGGGCGAGCTATCTTTCATGTTCACCCGCCTGGACGAACGGCCAGAGGCCGAGCCAGGCGTCATGCCCGACCTTTCGGGGTTGTCGATGCGTCAGGTGCTGGACGTCATGAACGATTACGATATGGATCTGGAATACATGGGCAGCGGCTTTGTGGTGGGGCAGAACCCGCCGCCCGGCGAAGAGGCTGAGCCGGGGCGCAACGGCTGGATCTTTTTTGAAAGACAGTAAAGGAAACGCGGCATGGTAAAGTTGGCGCGGCTGGCCGCCGAACTCGGCCTTGAGATCAGGGGCGACGGCGACCCGGACATCACCGGATTGACCGAAGATTCCCGCCTGATCGAACCGGGGATGATGTTTGCGGCCGTGCGCGGCGCCCAGGCCGACGCGCGCGCCGTTATAAGCGACGCCGAAAGCCGAGGGGCGGCGGCCGTGTAGCGGGAAAAGCCCGACGCCCCGGCCGCACGGCCGCGTCTTCTGGCCGAGCCGGACCGGCTGCGGGCGGCCATGAGCGAAGCGGCGGCCGTCATTTACGGCCGGCCGGCCGAAAAACTCGTCGCCGTGGCCCTGACCGGCACCAACGGCAAAACCACCGCCAGCTATCTGCTGGAGGCCGTCCTGGAAGCGGCCGGCCTGAAACCCGGCGTATTGGGCACCATCAACTTTCGCTGGCCCGGCCACGTCGGCCCCGCGCCCAACACCACGCCGGAAGGGCCGGTTCTGCAGGCCTCGCTGGCGGCCATGCTGGCGGCCGGGGCCAAGGCGGCGGTGCTGGAGGTTTCCTCTCACGCCCTGAGTCTGGGCCGGGTGGCCGGGCTCAGTTTCGACGCGGCGCTGTTCACGAATTTGAGCCGCGACCATCTCGACTTTCATCGCGATATGGAAGAATACTTCCAGGCCAAAAGGCGGCTCTTCGTCGACCATCTCAAGGCCGGGCCGCGCCGGGCCGCGCCGGACGTTCCGGCCGTCATCAACATCGACGATGAATACGGCCGCCGCCTGGCCGCGGAACTGGGCGGCCGCGCCCTGACTTTCGGCTTCGCCCCGGAGGCCGCGGTGCGGGGCCGGAACCTGAGCGTGGGCCGGGAAGGCCTTGCTTTCACTATCGAGAGCCCCTTCGGCGACTGGGAGCAGACCTCGCCTCTTCTGGCCGAGGTCAACGCCTACAACCTTTTGGGAGCGGCGGCCCTATCTTTGGCCCTGGGGTTGAAGAGCGAAGTCGTACGCACGGCCCTGGCCCTGACGACCGGCGCCCCCGGCCGTCTGGAGCGAGTAGGCGAAAACAGCGACTATCTGGTTCTGATTGATTACGCCCACACGCCCGACGCCTTGGAAAAGACTCTGCGTGCGGGCCGTGATCTGGAGCCGCAAAGACTTCTAGCCGTCTTCGGCTGCGGCGGCGACCGCGACCGGGGCAAGCGGCCCCTCATGGGTCGTCTGGGCGGCGAACTGGCCGACATGGCCATCATCACCTCCGATAACCCACGCACGGAAGAGCCCTGGTCGATCATGTCGGAGGTCGAGGCCGGCCTGGCCGGCCTGGGTCTGCAGAAATATGAGGCTGGGGAATTGGCCGCCGACGACTGGAACGCCGGCGCCTACATGATGATTATGGACCGGCGGGCGGCCATTCGGGAAGCGGCGCGCCTGATGAATCCCGGCGACGTTCTTATCGTCGCCGGCAAAGGCCATGAGGATTATCAAATCATCGGCCGGGAAAAGCGTCCGCTCGACGACCGGGCGGA
>JAISRV010000227.1 GCA_031273445.1 Candidatus Adiutrix sp.
TTTCAATCCGGCCGGAACCGGCGGCATATTTGGTTCGGCCCCAAGGGAAAGCGGTTTTTTGTGAAGCGCATCTCCATTGAACATGCCCAGCCGGGACAGGTTCTGGCCCAGAAGCTGCAACGTTCCGACGGCGTGCTTCTGGCCGGGCAGGGGACGGAGGTGACTGAAGGCCTGTTGCGGATGCTGGCCCGTATGAATATTGATTCCATCGTCATCGAAGAAGACGAGCAATTAAGCCCCGAAGAACTGGAAGAGATCTTTCGGGCGCGTCAGGCCGAGTTGGAGACGCGTTTTGCCCGCGTGACGGATCAGCCGGTTCTGGTCGCCTTTAAAAAAGCGCTGACGGATCAGGCCAGAGAGGCTCGCGACGAAGCCCTGGCCGCCATAATCCCGGCGGCCGGCGAAGACGCGCCGGAGGGGGGAGGCCAGTGAACGGTTTCGTCAGCGACAGGGTCGCCGCCAAAAGAGAGGTTCGGCGCATCAAAAATCTGCCCACGGTGCCGGGCATCGTGGCCAAGATCTCCCGCATGGTCGAAAACCCTGAAACCAGCGCCGCTGAAGTGGGCAGACTCATCAGCCAGGATCAGGTGCTCTCGGCCAAGGTGCTGCGCATGGCCAACAGCGCCTTTTTCGGCATGTCCCGCAAGATAAGCTCCATCGCCCAGGCGCTTATGATTCTGGGCTTTGATGTGGTCAAAGGCCTGGTTCTCACCAGTTCCGTATTCGACATGATCCAAAAAAGCATGGCCGGGCTCTGGGAACACTCCATCGGCTGCGCCGCCGCCTCCGGGGCCGTGGCCAATGTGCTCGGCCGCGACGACGCCGAAGAAATTCTGGTCGCGGGCCTGTTGCACGATTTGGGCAAGGTCGTTCTGGCCCTGAACATGCCTGAGGAAATGAAGCTTATACGGGCCAAGGTTGAAAAGGAAAATTTATTTTTTTACGAAGCTGAAAGCGCCATTTTGGATTTTCACCACGGCGAGGTGGGGCAGTGGCTGGCCGAACACTGGAATCTGCCGGATACTTTAGGCGAACCTATGCGGCTGCACCACCATCCCGAGCGGGCCGTCATTTGCCCTGAATGCACGGCTATTGTCCATGTGGCCGACATCATCATCCGCGGCTGGGGCTTCGGCTTCGCCGGGGATCCGCTGGCGCCCCGCATATCCATGGCCGCCTGGGAGATGCTGGGCCTGAAGACCGGCGATTTCAGGGAAATATTGAACGCCCTGGCGCCGAAGCTGGCCAATCTCAGCGAGCTGACCCAGGCCGCCTGATTTGAAGGTTGATTTGCGCAACGTGTCTATTTCGCGTCGAAAGGCGTCTATTTTTCGCAGAAAATGGTTTCCGCCTCTTTTTTGGGGCCTTCTGGTTCTGGCGGTCGATCTGGCCAGCAAAGACGCGGCCCGCCGCAACTTCAGCCCCTGGGAGCCGAAAGTGGTCATCGACGGCTTCTTTAATCTGATTCTGACCTATAACGTCGGAGCGGCCTTCGGCCTTTTTTCCGGCGGGGGCGGCGCGGACCAGGGTCTGAAGATGGCGGCTGTGGCGGCTGTTTCCGTTTTGCCGTTCATTTATTTTTACGTCAAAGCCAGGCCTTCCGACCGGACGCTCTTAAGCGGCCTCGGCCTCATCTGGGGAGGGGCCCTGGGCAATATCCATGATCGCTTTCGCTGGGGCGCGGTGGTGGATTTTTTGGATTTTTACCGGGGCGATTACCATTGGCCGGCTTTCAATGTGGCCGATATAGCTATTTGTCTTGGCGCGGCGGCGCTGGCTTTGAGCGTTCTCCGGGAGGAGCGGCCGCGGCCGCCGGGGAGCGTTTAGTGAGCTTGATATTGATCGTGGAAGGCAGCCGGGACATGGCCGCCGCCGCCAGTGAGGTTTTGGAGCGCGCCGGGCACGCCAGCATTGCCGCCACGGCCGCGGCTGAAGCCATTTCCATGTGCCGGGAGAGCCGGCCTGATCTGGTGCTGACCGAATATCATATCCAGGACGGCGCCGGCTTGGAATTGCTTGAAGGCTTGACCCGCCTGACGCCCGCGCCCCCGGTGTTCATAGTCGCCGGTTGCGGCAATGAAGCGGCCGCGGCCCGGGCGGCTGCCCTGGGCGCCTGCGGCTACGCCGTCAAGACCGGAACTTATCTGCGCGACCTCCCCGCCATAGTCGAAAAAGCGCTCGACGCTCTGGCGCTCAAACGCGACGCCCTGGAACGGGAGACGACCAAATGCCGCCTTCAGGCGCAAAGCGAACTGGCCGGCTGGCTGGCGCACAACTTCAAAAACATTCTGGCCGCTTCCATCGGTTCCCTTAATTTAATAGATTTAAAAAATGCCGAGCAGGATCCCGCCCGGCAGGCGGAATACCTGGCCGACAGCCGCCGCAGCCAGGAAAGCGCCGTCGCTTTGCTTGAGCAACTGATCCGCATGACCGAGGAGGGCGACGGCGAAATCGAACAGGTCGTCGTTTCGGAAGTGGTGGATGAAGCCTGGGAGGCGACGCGTTCCAAAATGCTGACCTCTCTTCAGGCCGGGCCGGCGGAGAGTTTTGCGCGCGACCGGGATAAAATCGGCCGTATGCCTTTTTTAAACGCCACCCGCCGCTTGCCTCCACAGCGCATGGTCAGGGGCGAGTTGCGTTCTATACTGGAGGCCCTATTGCAAAACGCCCTGGAAGCGGTTATGGAAACCCTTGAGCCGCGTATTCTGGTGCAGGGCGGACTGGCGGCCGGGGGCCGGTTGGAGCTGATCGTCAGGGATAACGGTCGAGGCATGAGCGCCGGCGTTCTGCGGCACGCGGTTGAACCCCTGTTTTCCACCAAAGGCGAGGTCGGCGTCGGCTTGTCGCTGACTCTGGTCCGCGCCCTGGCGATTCGACGCGGCGGCGTTTTGTCCATTGATTCAACCCCCGGCGCCGGCACGACCGTGAAAATGGCCTTCCCCGCCTGAGAACCGGCCAGCCGACCAGGCGAATATTTTAAAAGCCTGTCGCCCCCGGAGAGGGGCGACGGAGGACGCGACTGGTCGAGAGGGCGACAAACTCACTCGCTGGGCAAAAATCGCATTTTTTGCCCAGCTACGACCCGGCCGTCCAAGCCGACCATCTATTTTATAATGGAGGGTGGATCGATAAAGGATCGTCTGGG
>JAISRV010000350.1 GCA_031273445.1 Candidatus Adiutrix sp.
CGACCGCCAGGCCGGTGTCCTGGCAGAGGGGCATCATTTTTTCCCGGGCGACGGCCGCGTTGGCCAGAAGCGTGGACAGAACTTCGCGCCCCAGAGGGTTGGATTCGATCTTTTCCGCCTCCGTCAGGGCCTTTCTGATGTCTTCGCCGATGAGGCAATTGGATGAAACGCACATTTCGCTGACGGCTTCGGTTATTTTGTCGCATGATATCTCGCGAATCGTCCCGCCTTCTGGCAAAATATATTAATTTTACCATTAAATATTTGTATTTGCAAGTTATTTTGAAGGTCTTGCCATTTTCGGGTTTGTACGCTATAATTTTTAAAAATACGTTATAACGCATACAAGGTATTTTTAAAAATTATAAGGACTCGAACCTAAAGAGAGGCGCAACATGAGCATCACCGCCAGAATTGAACGACTGCGGCAGAACTATATCCGCTCCAAGCCGTCCATCTGTCATGAGCGGGCCCGCATTTTCACGGAGTCGCACAAACGCTCCGAGGGGCGTCCTTTGCCTGTCCGCCGGGCGCAGGCGCTCTATGATTTCTGCAGCGAGTTTGACGGGCCTATTTTTGACGACGAACTCATTGTCGGCGCCACAGGCAAATTCCGCAAAAGCGGCATCCTGACCCCGGAGTTTTCCTGGATGTGGGTGGATCGGGAAATGGACTTCTTCGACAAGCGCCCGCAGGACCCTTATGAAATGACCGACGAACAGCGCGCCTTCGTCCGCGGGGAGATATTCCCTTATTGGAAAGGGCGGTCGCTGGAAGAAGCCTTTCTGGCGCGGCTTCCCCGGGAAAGCCTGTCCATAGCCGTGGATTCCGGCGTCGTGGACAACGACTCCAAATGGCGGCAGGCGGTGGGGGAGATCACGCCCGACTATCAGGACGTGCTTTTTCCCAAAGGCTTAGCCGGCGTGAAAGGAGAAGCGGAAGCTCATCTGGCCGCCCTCTCCCCGGCCAGGGCGGAGGATCTGGACAAAATCGTCTTCTATGAGTCCGTCATTATCGCCTGTGAGGCCGTCATCGTCTTGGCCCGCAAATATGCCCGGAAAGCCCGGGCTCTGGCGGCCGTCGAAAAAGATGCGGCCCGGGCAAAGGAACTGCTGGCCATTTCTGAGGTCTGCCGCCGCGTGCCGGCCGAACCGCCCCGCTCGTTTCACGAGGCCGTGCAGTTCGTCTGGTTCATTCAGCTTGGGGGCATCCTGTCGGAAAACCCGCTGGCTCTGAATCTGGGCCGTTTTGACCAGTATATGCACCCTTACTACATGGCCGACCGGAAGAAAGGCCTTCTGAGCGAAGAGCAGGCGCAGGAGCTGGTGGAAGCTCTGTGGCTCAAGCTCTCGGAGTGGGTGTGGACCATATCCGCCAACACGGCCGACTTTTTTGCCGGGTATAATCAGTTTCAGAACCTGACGGTGGGCGGCCGCACCCGCGACGGTTTCGACGCCGCCAACGACCTTTCCTACCTCTGCCTGCGCGCTACCGACAGCGTCCGCACGCACCAGCCGGGCTTGAGCGTGCGCATCCACAGCGACTGCCCGCAGGAATTTCTGGACGCCGTGTGCGACCTTGTCGGCCAAGGCACGGGCTTTCCCGCCATCCACAACGATCAGGCCGGAACGCAGATGCTTCTGCAGGCCGGCTACGAGCCGGAAGACGCGCGCGACTGGAGCAACTGCGGCTGCGTTGTGCCGCATTTCCGCAAAACCGGCGAATGGACCTCGGCCGTCAACGTCAACTTCGGCGCCGCTCTCGAATACGCCCTCAATGAAGGCAAAAGCCGCCTGACCGGCGAATTGATGGGGCGGCCCTGCCGCCCGGTTTCGGAATACGCCTCCTATGAGGAAGTGGAAAAAGCTTTTCTGGATCAACTGGCCAACCTGGTCCGTCATTCGGTGATCTCCACGCTGACGGCGCAAAAGCTGCACGCCCGGCTTGCGCCGCGCCCCTTCCTCTCCGCCTGCGTCGACGGCTGTCTGGAGAAAGGGCTGGATCTCAGCGTCGGCGGCGCGCACTACAACGTCGGCCCTGTTTTGACCGGCATCGGCCTCGCGGTGGCGGCAAATTCACTGGCGGCCGTCCGCAAGCTGGTCTTTGACGACGGCGCGGCGAGTCTTGAAGAGCTGAACAAGGCCCTGAACGACGACTGGGAAGGCCATGACCGCCTGCGCCGGATGGCGCTGGCGGCGCCCAAATACGGCAATGACGACAAGTACGTCGACGATATCGCGGTGGCCGTGTCCAATTTCTACTACCGGGCCGCGCGCGGCTATAAGGATATTTTCGGCTCTCCGTTCAACTCCGCCTTCATGGGCATTTCCAACTACATTCCGGCGGGCCGCGTGGTCGGCGCCACCCCCTGCGGGCGCAAAGCCGGCCGGCCTTTGAGCGAAGGGGTTTCCCCCTTTGCCGGAAGCGACACGGTCAGCCCCCTGGCCACCATGCGTTCCAGCGCCAAGGTCAACCACGACGTGCACACCGGCGGCACCCTGCTCAACCTCAGGCTGAGCCCGGAGTTGACGGCCACGAAGCGAGGAAAACGCAACCTCGGGAACATGCTGCGGGCCTATTTTTCGCTCGGCGCCTTCCATGTGCAGTTCAACACGGTCTCCACGGAAACTCTGCGCCGGGCCCAGGCCGACCCGGAAATGTACAGGGACATGCTGGTGCGCGTCGCCGGCTACAGCACGCAGTTCGTGAATCTCTCGCCGGAAATGCAGGAGGCCATCATTGAGCGCACCGTCCACGCCGCCATGTAGCCGCAGCCGGGAGACGCGGGAGACGGGCGCTGTTTTGCAGATGCAGAGTTTTTCCGTGAACGACGGAGAAGGCATCCGCACGGTCATCTTTCTGCCCGGCTGCCCGTTGCGCTGCCGCTGGTGCGCCAACCCGGAGGCCTGGACCGCCTCGCCCAAGCTCGCGGTCAGCCACGCGAAATGCATAGGCTGCGGGGCCTGTGAAGCCGCCTGCCCCGCCTCTCTCTTCCCGCCGCGCCTGGAGAGCCCGGCCGCTTCGGGCTGCTCGGTCTGCGGCGCCTGCGTGAAAGTCTGCCCCGCGGGCGCGCTGAAAATTCTTATTCAGGAAATGAGCGTGGCCGAGGCGGCGCGCCGGGTGGAGCGGGACGCCCTGTTTTTTCGTTATTCCGGCGGCGGCGTCACTTTTTCCGGCGGCGAACCCACGGCGCAGGCCGGCTTTCTCCGTGCCCTCGCGCGCGAGTTCGACAGCCGCGGCTTCGACATGGCCCTGGAAACCTGCGGCTTTTTCGTCTGGGATGAGGTTGAGGACGTTCTGGCCCTGATGAGCCATGTGTTTTATGACCTCAAACACATGGATGCCGCCGTGCACCGGGAGCTCACCGGGGCGCCCAATGAGCTGATACTGGAAAACTGCCGGCGCCTCTCCAGGCTGGGCATTCCGATCACCGTGCGCATCCCCGTTATTAAAGCGGTGAACGACACAAAGGAAAATCTTGAGGCCGTCTGTCGCTTCATGACGGAGAATCTGCCCGGCGCGTCAATTGAACTATTGCCCTACCATGATTTCGGCCGGGAAAAATATCGCGCCGTCGGCCTGGCGAATCAGCGCCATGACGGATACGTCAGGCCGGAGGCCCACGAAATGGAAGCGGCGGAAGACCTGTTCCGCCGGCGGGGGACGACCGTCGTCCGCTACCGTTGACGCAGCGTCAGGAGAAGCCGGTTATGAACGGAACGCCGCCGAACATCGGTTCGGCCGTCAAAAAAGCGCGGCGAAAACTAGGCCTGAGCCTTGATGAAACAGCCCGGCTCACCGGGGTGAGCAAGGCCATGCTCGGCCAGATCGAGCGCGGCGAATCCAGCCCCACGGTTTCCACGCTCTGGAAAATATCGACCGGCCTGCGCCTCACCTTTTCCGCGCTGCTCGACTCCGCTTCCACAACCTACGCTCCGTCTTCCCTGGAAGCCATGCGGCCCATGCGGGAAGAAAACGGGGCCATGCTTCTCTACAACGTTTTCCCCTTTGAGCCGGCCGCCGGCTTCGAGATTTTCACCATCAAGCTCATGCCGGGCTGCCGTTATCACTCCCCTTCGCACGTCAACGTGGCCGAGGAATACATCATAGTCGCCGAAGGCGGCCTTGAGCTTACCGTCGGCCGCCAGGTTTTCGTCCTGACGAAAGGCATGACCATAAAGTTCAAGGGCGACGAACAGCATGCCTACGCCAACCCCTATCAGGAAACCGTCGTCTTCCAGAACATCATCCGCTACTGAAAGCCGACGACGACCGGCCAGGCCGTCGCGGATATCGCCTCCACGATCGCGGGTAGCGGCCTCTGAAAAATATTTTAAAAACAGCTAAAAAAACAGCTTGACATCGCCGTTCGCCGGGTGTAATCTAGCCACACTTCAAACGGTGGCGCAGTATTTGTAGTAATGACTTCGCATGTGCTTAGACCCATTTCTCAATTTTACCAGCCCACAATCATTTCTCACTTTCCATGGAGTTTAATCACATGACCGTTTCCCTTTATGTCGGCAATCTTCCTTTTTCCATTGATCAGGCCGGCCTCGAAGCCCTTTTCGCCCCTTATGGCGAAGTCGTCTCCGCCAACGTCATCTCCGACCGCGAAACCGGCCGCTCACGCGGCTTCGGCTTTGTGGAAATGGAAGATTCCGCAGCCCGCACGGCCATATCTTCCTTGGACGGCCGCGAACACAACGGCCGCACCCTCAGGGTCAACGAAGCCCAGAAACGCGACAATCATAGCGGCGGCAACGGCGGCGGCGGCGGCCGTTCACGTCGTTACTAAAAATCAGTTTTCGTTTTTTAGCCTACACTAAAAAAGCCGCGGCGCGAGTTTTGCTCGCGTTGCGGCTTTTTTGTCGTCGCCCCGCAAGAGAAAGCCGCTGAAGCCGGCTTGGACTCAGAGATAGATGGCGCGATTTTTGCACCTGTCCACCAGAGCCAGGCACTCTTTGACGTCGGCGGCCCAAAAGGTCGCGGCGCGGGCCAGAATCAGCCCCGGCTTTTCCGTGGGCGCGGCCAGGCCTATTATCGGCACGCCCGCCGAATAGGCCATGCCCACTTCGCAGGCGGCGTCCTGCCCGGAAGGGCCCAGATAGATCAACAGGTCGGCTTCGGCGCAGGCTTTGGCGCAAAAGGCGAAGATGTCGCCGCGCTCATCGGAGTCGAGAGCGGCGCGGCGTTCTTCCGGCGAGAGGTTTTCGGCCAGCGGCGGGGCCAGGGTCGTCCAGTCCAGAACCTTATGGCCGGCCTCGATCAGGGCGTCGCGCAGAAGCTGCGTCGCATGCATGTTGCGGGCGCTGGAAGCGATATAGATGTTCATCGAAAATTCCTTGTCTGAAAAATGAATTTTTCGCGGGTCATAGACCGGGCTATTAAACATCGCCAGGCCTTGGCGGCGAAAGTATTGTGATTTCGGGCTTTGACGAAATCACGCTCAATATGTTCATTCGGCGAGTCAAGCGCTCACGGAGCTTCCGGCGGGCCGTAAAGGCGGCCTTGGGCCTCTTTCTGCGACGGCTTGGTGCGGTCGCTGATAATTTCAGTCCCCTTGGGGGCGCCGGTCAGCATCGGCGCGGCCGGATCATGGGCCGCCAGCCGGCGGCGCGCCCTGGCCTCGCTGACGGTCGCGTAGCAATAGACGCAGCCGTGGGCGCAGGTGTCGTAAACGCCGATATCGACGCTTTCGATGCAGCGGCATATAGCCGGCTGGCCCGGATCTTTTTTTGCTTTGATGGGCCAGCCGATGATTGCCTCTATTTTACCGCGGTCGATGCAGGAACCGTGGTTCAGACCCAGAGACCGCAGATCCCGTTTGCCCGTGCAGCTGAACAGGGGGATATGGTGTTCGGCGGCCACGGCCGCGAGTTTCGGGGCCATTTCCCTGATCAGCCGCTCGTCCATTTCCTGTACCCGGGCAGACAGGCGCGCATAGCTTTTGACGAAATTGACTATGCAGCGCTCGGTGTAGCCGCCAAGCCGGCGGCATAAGGCGCCGAACCGATCCAGATGCCACTGAACCGGGCGGGCGGCGTCGACGGCGATGGGGTCGAAGCGCCAATCCACCCGTTTGGGGCCAAGACGGTCGGCCAGCCTTTGAAAGGTCGTGACGACCTCTTCTTTAGGCGGCAAAAATTTTTCCAGCTCCGGGCCGTAAGCCGTCACGGTGAAGGAAAAGTAGTAACGGTAGCCCAGGGCGTCCAGGGCGTCAAGCTTGTCCAGCATCGGCTCGGGGTTTTTGGTCCAGAAAACGAGGGCGTCCACATTGTCCGGCGAAAGGCGCGCCCGCCCCAGCCGCGCGGCGTTGCGCGGGTGAGGCGTCAGGGCCGAGCCCGCGGCCAGACGCTTCAACAGCCATTCGGAGTAAAAAGCCGGGATGTCCGTCCTGCGGCTGGCGCTGATGATCATAATCCCCGCCCGGCCCGGTTTGCGGCCTGGCGGAGCGCGGCTGATCTCCGCCCTCAAAGACCAACTCCGGGAATTTTATTCCATTGTAGCGCCATGACCAGCGCCTTGGTGCGCCAGCTTTTGCAAAGAGCCGGCTCCGGGAATTTTATTCCATTGTAGCCGCATTGCCGGCTCAATGCAAATAGTGTTATAATGCGTCGTCAAGCCGCCGAGACCTCATCCCGAGATTCCGGTTCAATTCTTTAATCATATTATTTTTTATGGAGGGCCTCATGGATTTCCTGGAACTGTGTCAACGCCGTCAGAGCTGCCGCGATTTCGCCGACCGGCCGGTGGAGCACGAAAAACTTGTCAAATGCATTGAAGCGGCCGGTCTGGCCCCTTCCGCCTGCAATTCCCAACCCTGGAGCTTCGTGGTGGCGGAAAACCCAGCCCTGACGCCGGAAGTGGCCAAATGCGCCATGCAGATGGGCATCAACGAATATTTCAGCGGGGCCAAAGCCTTTATCGTCGTCCTGGAAGAGCATGCCGTGCTCATGCCCAAACTGAGGTGCATTCTGGACAGCCAGTACTTCGCCAAAGGCGATCTGGGGGCGGCGACCCTGAGCATCTGCCTGGCCGCCGAAGCTCAGGGCCTGGGCTCCTGCATCATCGGCCTTTTCGACCGGGAAAAGCTCTGCCGGCTGCTGGATATCCCCATAGAAAAGCAGTTTGGCGCGCTGATCGCCATAGGTTACCCGGCCAGCGACAAAGTTCGCCCCAAAAATCGCAAAACCCTGGAGGAAATAGTCCGTTTCGTCTGATTTTAAAAATATTCGCCTGCTCGGCTTGGCCGGCTGGGTCGTAGCCAGGCAAAAAATGTGATTTTTGCCTGGCGAGCGAGTTTATCGGCTTCTCAACCAGTCGCGTCCTCCGTCGCCCCTCTCCGGGGGCGACCGCCTTTTTAAGACAGGCGCGCCCGATATTCGTTGATGACGCCGGCCAGACTCTGGCCTGTCTTTTTAAGCAGGGCCCGCGCCTCCGGTTCAAACCACGGGGGCTGAAAGCCTATCTCGCGGGCGGCCTTCTCCCGGCCGGCGGTCGTTCTCAGCTTGGCCGACATGTGGGTGTCGTCGCCCATAAAAGCCAGAAGGCGGCGCCGACCCGCGCCTTCATTAGCCCGGGCCAGCGCTTCCAGAAGAAAAAGCGTGTGATGCGGCGTGGAAGAATTCCAGACCTCCCAGCCGTCGACGTCCAGCCCTGAAATGAGGATCGGCCAGAAGAGGGGCGGATGGGGAATGACCACCCCGCCGCCCAGGCTTCTGGCCTCTTCAATCACTTCCTGCGGCGAATAAAACTGTTCGGGCCTCATCTGGGCTTTGACGGTTTTTTTTATGGCTTCGATGTAAAGGTTGGCCTGCTCGGCCAGCGCCCTGTGGGTCGCGCCGAGGCGTTCGCTCATGAAGTCGTGCAGAAGGCGGTTTTTCAGCATTTCCCCCCGGCGGGCGCCGATAAGCCCGGAACCGTTGATCAGGGCGCGCAGGCGAGCGGCGAAAAACCGGGCCATGGCCACGGCCTCGGGCCTGACGGAGCAGGCCAGGCTCGCCTGAACCTTCAGGGCGGCTTTGTCCGGCTCGGTCAGGCGGCCCAGAATATCCAGGAGCTGGAGCGCGCGATAATCGTAGGTGCGGTTCATCATCGCGACGAAGGCGGCGGCCCGGGGCAATTTATCGGCTTTAAAATGAATCAAAAGCTGGACTTTGGCCATATAGCGCCGGTCGTAGACGTCGGCCTCGACCCCCGCCCACTCGCCGAAAGTCATGACGCGGTTATGCTGGGTGGGGATGACCAGGCTGTTTTCAGCCCGAGGGAAGGCCGCGGCCAGCCGCTTGGCGATGGCCTCCATGGGCGCCCATTCCGGGTGCCAGTGCACGGCCAGAAATTCTTTGATCTCCGGGTAGGCCCGGTCGGGGGCGGCGGCCCGGGCCAGCTCCTCGTCGCTGAGGTCGATGGAAGTGAGACGGTTGAAAACCGACCAGTCGTCTTCATCAAAGCCTTTTTCAGCCTCATCCCGATCAAAGGCCGGCCATGATTCCGCGGTGTTTTTTTTCAAACCAGCTCCTTATAAGGACAGCGCGGCCTTGTCGGCTTGGCGGGGCCTGGCCGCAGCCAAGCAAAAAATGCGATTTTTGCTTGGCGTTTAGTTGGTCGGCCTCTGGGGCCAGTCGCTTCGCTCCGTCGGCCCTATCAGGCCGACCTTTGTATGACGGGGCGTCTTCCGGGCCTTAGCGGGGCCTGGCCGCGGGCCCCGGCCGACCAGCGTCCGCCCGCCGACCCGGCTACTGCGGCTAGGATGCGGAGCATCCTGGGTCCAGGGCTCCGCCCTGGGCGGGGCCTGGCCGCGGGCCTCGGCCGACCAGCGCCCGTCCGCCGACCAGGCTACTGCGGCTAGGATGCGGAGCATCCTGGGT